>WSNH01000028.1 GCA_013316135.1 Clostridia bacterium | reverse complement strand
TATTACAAGATATACGCTTTGTAAAGTATTTTTAGTACATTTATGAAATAGCGCGACAAGCGAACGTACATATAAGTTTTCTTCACTTTGCTTCGTTTTACTCGAAATGACTTTAAGTTTATCACCTCAATATTATTTGTTATTTTGAGAAAAGACGAGAAATCTCATAGTTTTGTTTTATTACGCGGATATCTCTCCGTTACTGTCGAGACGACAGTCAATCAAAAAAACGATAAAATTTAAAATTGCCTGCCGTAACTCCCTAAGATAAGAAAGTTCCAACAGGCTTTTAGCGACTTCGACTAGGTTGGTCTCACAATATCAAACTGTACCTTACGCCTCCCTGTCCCATAAATGCCTGATATACAGAGCAACGGACCTTGGCAGGACAAGATTTTATCAATCCGACAAGAGTGGGCGCCGATACGCTTTGAATTTTGAGCGCAAGCCCGCAAGACTGCGTCAAACTCCTCGGCGCATTGACTGTCGCGCTTATTACGCCTCTAGACGATAAGTAACTGCGCATTGCAAGCGCATCGTTTCTGGAGCGAAATATAATAAGAGAATAAATCATTGACTTCCTCCTTGGTATTTATGTAACTCGCTCCTAATACAATATATTAGAACTAAAATAATTTTGTGAGGGAAAAATGATATATTTAGACAATGCCGCAACTTCAAGATTCAAGCCAAGACGTATGTTTGACGAAATGTTCAAACAACTCTCATACTCCGCCAACCCCGGTCGCGGCGGTCACAATGACTCTATAGATACGGCAATAAAGATATATGACACTCGTCAATTACTTAAATCATTGCTTGGATGCGATGAAAGATATGAACTTATCTTTACATCCAATTGCACAGAAGCGTGCAATCTTGCAATATTCGGCTATCTGTTCAACTTCAAAAATCAACACATAGACGTGATTTTTACTTCAAATGAACATAATTCTGTCGCTCGTCCGCTGCATCAACTCAAAAATATGATGGATATAAATCTCATAGAAGTGACCCCTGATAAAGACGGCGTAATATCCCCGGTCGCAGTTGCCAATGCTATTACGGCTGATACTAAATTGATTTGTGTCAATCATATATCCAACGTCACAGGCAATATGACAGACATATTTCAGATAGGAAATACTGCCAAATTGCGCGGTATTCCGCTTTTTGTAGACGGAGCGCAGTCATTGGGACACGTGAACGTAGATATGACACAAAACAATATCGCATTTCTCGCAGGAGCAGGACATAAGGGACTTCACGGCTCGCAAGGCACGGGCTTTTTGATATTCGACACGCAATACAACTTGCTTCCTATACGCTACGGCGGCACCGGTACGCACAGCGAAAGTTTATCGCAGCCTTGCGTTCCGCCGGAAGCTTACGAATCCGGCACCGTCAACAGCGCGGGTATCATCGGGCTTGGCGCAAGCGCCGAATGGACATATCAAAACCTTGCTAAGATTTCACTCAATACCCGATATCTGACAGGCGAACTGCTCTACGGACTCAAGCAAATCAAGAACGTGAGACTTTATTCTTCCCAAACTACCGGCGTGGTGTCTTTTAACTTCAAAGACTACTCCTCCACTGACATCGGCGACTATCTCAACGAACACGACATTGCCGTAAGATGCGGTCTGCATTGCGCTCCTCTTATTCATACCCAATTGGGTACTTTGGAGCGCGGAACCGTTAGAGTAAGCGTAGGTTATAACAACACAATAAAGGATATTCACGCGCTTTTGCGACATATAGATAACCTTAATAGATAATCCAAGTTTCTTGTAACCTGCAGCAAATCAATTTCATATTATAAACGAGGTGGCTTAATGGATATGGACTTTGCAAAAATAATGCAAATGATGAACTCTATGAACGGCGGCGGTGGCAATAAGGATATGGCAATGCTTATGCAACTTCTGCCTAAAATGATGAATGGCAACTCGCCGTCTTCTCAACAACCCGCTCAAATTACGCTCAATGCCGACGAGGAAAACAAGAGTATCTTCAAGTTGTATCAAGACGAAAAATAAATATGGACAATTTAGGACAAGGAATTTTATGAAAAAGAATAACAATACTTCAAATCAAGGCTTTTATAATTGGAATAATTCAAACAATGCCGACACTAATTCGTCCTTTGACTTTTCTCAAATGACGCAAAGTAACAATGCTCAACCTACGCTCGAAAGCGAAATCAACAAGTATTCCAATATGTCTGAAGAAAGACTTATGCAAGAGATGTTTGCGCTCGTCGACGCAGGTAGGCAGAATGGCACTCTTGACAATGCAAAACTTGAAGAATTTTTTAACTCGGCAAGTTGTATGTTGAGCAACGAGCAAATTGTCAAATTGAGATCTCTTATAGATATGGCAAAGCAATCTTGATTGCTTTGCCGCAATGCTCTAATCTTCTTTGGATTAACTTTTCCGTATACCTTTCGACAAGTTGCAATATTTCTTGCGACGCTCACTTTATAGTTTCTAAAATTTTATTTTGTATGGGTTAATGTCTTTAGCCGACCTTATTATGAAGACTTGCCGTTAATTATTATAATCTTTAATAAAATAATGATTTAGATTTCTCGACTTGGCTCGAAATGACAGATTATGCTACGCAACGACAAGTTGCACAATATAACAACAAACGAAAGCATCGACTTTTTTAGATATTTGTCAAAATTATATTGTCAACAAATCGTATATCTCTTTGCGAACATGATTTAACTGCTCTCCGTAAATATCTCTGCCATATTGCATCGTATTTTCTTTGCAGGTATTTTCAAATGGATTTTGAACTATGTCAATTTGTCCTTTAATGATTACGCAACTGTTTTCTTTGCGTTCAAAAACGAATACTCTGTCTGCAATTGCAAGAGCGTCCTCTACGTCGTGCGTGACAAATATCACGCTTTTTTGCTTAATAAGCGGTATCAAAAGACTCAGTATTTCCTTTTTAAGTTTGATATCCAAGCCTTTGAATGGCTCATCCATCAACAATACGTCGCAGTCCTTAACCAACGCTCTGGCAAGCGACGCTCTGCCCGCCTGTCCTCCGCTTATTTTACTCGGATATGACTTGCGACACTCCTCAAGTTGCAACTTAATTATAACATCATTGACGCGCTCTTCAACTTGCTCTTCTGATAAATCTTTTGGCAATACGAATTTGATATTGTCCTCTACCGTCATTGACGGTATGAGCCTCGGCTGTTGGAATACGTAAGCAAAACTTGCGCCCTCTTTACCGTATTCTATATTTCCGTCAAAATGCTGTTGTCTGCTGATACAGTTGAGCAAAGTGGTCTTACCCGCTCCCGATCCGCCCATAATGCAAGATACGCCATTTGTCGGCAACTCCATATTCAAGTCTCGGAATATGACATTTTCTCTATAAGCAAAATTGAGATTTTTTATTATCATAACCACTTCACCGCCTTTTTTGCAACCAACGACACTATGCCCTCTATAATTCCGCCTATCACTATCGCGACGATAGTCCACGCAAGCAAAATTGCCGTGTCAAGATTGATTTTTGCAAGTTGCATATAAATCCCCATACTGTCTGCCGTCTGCGCAAGTACTTCAGCAGATATGATGATTTTTAGATTAAGCCCAATCGAACTCTTGATACTCGTAAAAACCGACGGTAACGCCTGCGGTATATACAATTTCTCTACCAACTTTCTTTTGCCTACCCCATATACTCTCGCCATCTCTATCAAATCTTTATCCACTCCGTCTATTGCATCGCATATACCGGTATAAAGCATAGGAAATATTATGCAAAATGCCACCAATACAGTCGCTTGAAAACTCTTAAACCATATCAAAGCCAACAATACCAATGACATTGTAGGCAATACTCTCACCAATGCAACGATAGGCGAAAGCGCTCTACGCAAAGGCGCGCAAAACTTTGTCAATATAGCAAGAATAAGCGCCAATGCAAAGGATAAAACATAGGCTATCAGCGCGCGCAATAGCGTACCGCCCACAGCCTTGTAAAAATATCCTTGACCAAACAGCGCAAAAAACTCCTTGAGCGTAGCGCCGACGGACGGAGCAATCAACTCTATGCCTACGACCTTTGAGATTATTGCGTAGACAGCAACTATTATGATGACCGTCACAAAAGGAAGCGCGTAATTTAGGATTTGATACAGTTTCTTTTTGTTCATAAACTTTTATGCTATATAGAAGTCGTCGGAAGGCAACTTGCCGCCAATGAGATTGGCATTGATTGCCAACACTGCTTTGAGAGTATTTTCATAGTATACTCTGCCTGCCGTATCGGCCTTGACAGTATTTATATTACATCTGCCTATGACCTGCGTAGTCATATTTGTCTGCAATGCCGACTGAGGATATATAGCCTTTATGTTTTGCACCGCCTTTGTAGGATCTTGCAATATAACGCTCTCGTTGGAAATGAATGAGTCAAGAAGTTTTGCAACAAACTCGTTATCCTCGCAAACTCTATCGCGAGCAATCAAGACAGCTTGCGCATATCCGATTCGACCGTCGTATCCACTCTGCGCCCATAGACTTTGAAGGTCAAAGACCTCTTCAAATCCTTTTGCTTTGGAGTTAGTTACGGCAGGCTCTGCGTATATGCCAAATGCAAGTTGCCCCTTTGCCTTCGCCAATGCAAGTTGAGATATGACCTCCGATCCGTCAAGACAGTACTTGATTGTAACTTTGCCAACCACGGGAGTTTCGCCTACCTCATACGCAATGCCGGCTTTTTTTAGCAAAGTCTGAAAAATCATATCGGGCACGCTCGATTTACCTATGGAATATACCATTTTTCCTTTGAGATCTTGCAAAGTATAAACTTGACTCAAAATACTCGAAGTGACGTATAAGTTGCCATTGGTGACTACCGCCAACATTTTATATCCTCCGCTTGTATTGAATATCTTTGCCGCAAGATTTGCAGGTACGATAGCCATATCTACGTCATTTTTTACCGCTTCTGCGCTTATAGTAGAAGATGATACGACCTTTCTGTTCACCGCATATTGCTTTTCCGCCGTAGATATGCTCGACGCAAGATTGGCTATCGACAAAGCCGGAGCCCCATCAGGCGCAACTAACGTATATTTGACTTGCTTAACGTCTCCCGACGGAGAGTTGTTTCCTTCTGACGGAGTATTATTGCACGCTACAAGCGAACATACTCCGACAAGAATTACCGCAATCGCAAAAATTGCTACAATAAACTTTTTGTTTTTCATACTTTTTCTCCTTATACTTCCAAAGCCGTGACGGCAGATTTAACGAATACGTTATTGAGTTTGCCAAGTTTGCCCGTCAATGCGCAAATTTGTTCGTTAGTACCTTTGACTATTACGCTTATTGCGCTTATTCCGCTCTCTTTGTCGGGTACGCCCATTCTGCCTACGATTATTTCGCTATAGGACGAGAGCAAATTTTGAATAGCCATCGCAGAATCCTTGTCTCTCTTTAATACGATACCTATTACGCCTATTCTTATCATAAAAACTCCTTTGGAGAAAAGGTCTCGCCCAGAACAAAAAAACTCCGCAAAATTGCAGAGTAAAGTAACGTCGTGTGATTGATTTGCCCTACTCTCCGAATTGTCATCGATTTGGTTAATTTTTATTCGACCAAGTCGGCGAGAGTATCACCGACCCGGACATATTATGTCATTGCTGTTTAGTTGTTTAATATCCCAATATTTCCATTGCCCTCTTCGTGCAAGCGTCTTTGGAATATGACACAAGTCTATCTGCTACGGTATTCTCCGCCGTTGGCGTAATGCCTTCGCCGTGAATACACTTTTCCCATACCATCTTACCGCTGGCGTCAGCAGTAGGCACGTAATACGTTCCGTTGGTGACGTACAAATAATCGCCTGTGGAAAGTACGAAAACCTTTTGCGCTACGCCCTTGCCATAAGTCTGAGTGCCAACTATTTGCGCATTATTATAATACTGCAAAGCGCCAATTAAAGCCTCTGACGCAGAAGCCGACCCACTGTTGCAAAGTACGACGACTTCAAATCCCGATACCCTGTTGGCAATTGGAAAAGCCGTGTACGGATTGTTGGAATTTGCATAATCCTCTTTGCTGGAATATACAAGATTGCTCTCTTGCTTGCCATTGCCGGCATTGGAAACGAGTTTAATCAACGGCAATGCTTCGTCCTTTGGATTGTTGAGCAAAAATTGCGCCATATATTCAAGCGTAGTAGAATTGCCTCCTCCATTGTTGCGCAAGTCAAGTATCAACTTTTTGTTGCCGTTATTGATAAAAGTATTTACGCACTCGGCAAAATCTATCGTGGTATTTTCGGAAAATTCAAGCACTTTGATAATTCCGACTTCGTCGGTATATTTGTAATAATAAGCCGTCCTGTCACTTGGCAACTGCTTTGTCATCAAAAAGCCGTAGTATCCGTCAGAATATTCATTATTGCCAATATACTTCTTGACAATAAACATCACCTCGTCGTGTTCGCTTACAATCTGACGCATATATTGCACACTTGCATTATCTACTCGATAAATATATTCTTTTGTTTTGCCGTCTTCAGTCTCTTCTTGGACAATAAATCCGTATATTTTATCGCCTTCTTCAATAAAGACGTTTGTCGCCTTTGGGTCAAAACTCTCGTCTACCGAAAGGTCTTCTTTGAATCTATAATACGCGCTACTATTCCAAGCAGAAGAATCCGGCTCTACAAACGTGACGATATGCTCGTTATATACGGTGCTTGAAACGCTGATGCCGTAACTTCCGGAACTTTCTTCACCGCCGTCAATTTTGACAATACCAGAAAAATTATCCAGTGAGCCTGCAAACGCGCTCGCCGCTATTTGTTGAAATTCATCCCAAGATATGTCTTTGTAATAATACTTTTTTAATTATCTCATACGCCTCTTGCATAAGCGGCATATCGTTTTTCATTCCGGTATTTGCTCCGACTACTGCCCCCACAGCAAACGACGCGCCCACTAAAATAACACAGATGAGTGTGATTAAAGCAATGATTTTGACGCTCAACTTTTTCTTTGGCGCAACGACATTAGGATTGTTGAAATCCTCTTGTTCAAATATTTTCTTCAAATCCATATTATCCAAAATACACCTCTGCTTATCTATTATTGACCGAATATTTTCAAATACTCGGCAAACTTTTTATTATCACAATTTTTTATGGACGATTTAGTACAATATCATTTAGATATTATCCTTTCGTTGTCAACGTCATAATAAAAAGTCATTACCTTAGCGTCTCCGACTTCTTCTGCCTCGCAAGACTCGCCCTCTCTCTTGACGGCAAAACATACTCTTTTGCCAACGTAGACTTCCCCTATGGGGGCCGATACGAGATATTCATTACCGCAAATATCGGCAAAATATCTATCTCCGGTCTTGCTAAGTAGACCGATATGCAACTCATATCCGGCAAAAATTGCGCTTTGCATATTTAAAGGTCGCGAGACAATATCTTCCTCCGACATCATCGGCAACGCTTCGCCGTTTGACAAAACGACAATTCCGTCTGCAAAAATTTGTCTCGACATAGCACTGTCATCAGTCGCAATAATTACGCTTTTATCCGCGATATTCTCTTTTAGAAAATCAAAAACCATTGATTTTTCATCTTCAGACAAGTCTTTCCACACGTCGTCAACAAGATATAATCTCCTATCTACGGCAAACAGTCTTGCAATTATTACCGCAGCAACCTGCACATCGCTCAAATTTCTAATCTGCAATTGCATTGGTATATTGCACCTATCCGATACGCGCTTTAGATAAGCAACTATATCATCAGAATTCGCATTTCGCAATTTCATCGGATAACTTATCACGTCTCCTGCCAACGCCTTGCCGTCCAAGATTCTACTGTCAAAAGAAAAACCTATATTCATATCCTTTTGCGACAGTTCTTTTATGTCTGCGCCGTCTAGCAAAATACTGCCTCTACAATATTCCTCAAGTCCGCAAAGCATCCTCAACAACGTGGTCTTGCCTGAATTTTCGCGCCCATAGATAATAAGTCTATCACCCTCATTCAATGACAAGTTGACGTCTTGAAGCCCAAAACTCGAGCCATAGTATTGAAAATCGACTTTTGATACTTCAAGCAATGCCATATTTATATTATATTACTCTAATAATGAAAATACAAGTAAAATATTTTTTAAATTAAAGATTTGCATTAAAAATAATTGAACTATGTTCAAAATTAAAACTATTGAACTATGTTCAAAATTCGACATTTATAGCAAATCTTTAAAGCTTTTTATGTAATATCGACACATATCGGCAAAATTATTATTCCCATTGGAACTGAGGTCATATACTCCGCAAAACTCGAAGCCGCCCTTTTGCGCGCCCTGGATTGCCAGCGGAATATCCTCAAAGACCATACAGCAATTAGGCTCCACGTCAATCTTGCTCGCCGCAAGCAGATAAATATCGGGGCTCCCTTTGCCCCTCTCCACTTCATCTGCTGTAGTCAACGGACAATCCATTCCCAAAAATTCTTTTGATAACTTATTATTTATTAGGCAAGGTATTGCAACTTTTTTAAAAAGCGTCGTAGCAAAAGCCACTCTTACTCCCGATTTTATCAATTTGACGATAAATGCATACACGCCGTCCTTGAGTTTGATGTTATGAGCATACTCTAACTCCACCATTTCAATCCATCTATCCTTGATTTGCTCTACGCTTTGCGGAAGACCATATCTAGTCTTTGTATATAAAGCCGCCTCATTAAAGTGCATTTGATGCACAGCTTGGGTATAGTCGTCAGTGACTTCTATACCGTTTTCCGCAAGAAAGTCCGCGTCGACTTTCAGCCACACCCAAGAAGAATCCAAAATCGTGCCGTCAAGGTCAAATATTGCGCCTGATATGTCTTTGTCAAATATTTTCATCAGTTTCCTTTATTATACGGATTGAGATTTCTCTACGTCGCTTATTTTAGTCAAAATCAAATATATTCGATGCGCTACTCACTTCTGCCATAATACGTTTGGCACAAAACTAGATAGACAAATGATAAAACGTCACGCTCAAGTTTGGTGAGAAACTAGCGACGCAAAGCTTTCGCGAGCAAGAATGTTTTGATTGCCGCACGTCTGGTGAGTTTGAAGACGTATGAAAAGCATTATTGCCGTGTAAAATTGCAGCGCCTATCTTAGAGCCAAACTAAATAATATATTTATTTTGCTTTTGCGGAGCATTCGCAAGTTCTGTTCTCTTCTCGTCATACCCCGGTCTGCCCAGCAATGCGTAAGTAGCATTTTTACCTTCCTCAACGCCCGGTTGATTGAACGTATCAATATTGAGCAAAGCGCCTGCATAAGCAGTCTGCAACATAAAATACATAAGAAGTTGTCCTAGTGTGAACGCATTGAGCGTAGGCAACATAATCGTGTAATTGAGTTTTCCTGCCTTTGTCACTGCATATTCGGTAGCCTGACGCTCTGCCTGAATAAGTTCGTTCATAGTATGTCCGCAAAGGAAGTTGACATTGGGATATTCTTCGCAACCGTTTGGTATTTCTACCGTCGCGCGATACTCGTCAACGCCTATAAAAGTGATAACTTTGTCAAACGGTCCTTCTGCATATAATTGTACTTGAGAGTGCTGATCCGTTACGCCGAGAGCCTTTACGGGAGTCTGCCCGACATTGCAATCCTTTCCGCTCAAGGTCTTATTTTTGCCGAGAGACTCTGCCCAAAGTTGGGCATACCAATCCGCAATAAACTTAAGACCGTCAGCATAAGGCATCATTACACCTATATTCTTACCTCTTTTCATAGACAGATGTTGAAGCGCCGCTGCCATAAGAGCAGGATTTTTCTTAATCTTGTCTTCTTTACATTCTTCCATCATAAATTTTGCGCCAAACAGCAACCCCTTGATGTCAATATCGACTACGGCTGCCGGCAACAGACCTACGGGACAAAGTTCGCTAAATCTTCCGCCTACGCCGTCCGGTATATAGAAAGTCTTGTAGCCTTCTTTTTCCGCAATCTTGATGAGATTGCCCGCGCTTTTGGATGTGGTGGCAATAATATGCTCCTTTGCCTTATCTCCGAGTTTTTCTTTCAATATATTATTGATAATAAGATATTGCGTCATAGTCTCAGACGTAGAGCCGGACTTTGTAACTACGTTGAACATAGTCTTTTCTACATCTATTACGTCAAACAATGCCGCCATTCTCTCAGGATCGACATTGTCTTCAACATAGAATTTAGGACCTTTTCTCATACGCTTTGACAAATCATTATAATGCAAATGACACAAAGCCTGGAATGCTGCAATAGGTCCCAGCGCGCTTCCGCCAATTCCCAAAACGACAAAATATTCAAAATTCTTGCGAATATTCCTTGCTGTAGCCAGTATATCTTCGACTATTTCGTCTTGGTTGTAAGGCAAATCTGCCCAGCCCATCATTCCCTTGCCTTTGCCCTGCTCAACAGACTTGTACGCCTTTTTGATTTCTCTACAAAAACTCGGCGAATTGAGATCTTCATCTTTGATTCCTTCTTTGCCAATGACAGAAGACATCATATTATTGTAATCCATTCTTATTTTCATACTTTTTTTGTTATATCTCATATATAC
>WSNH01000027.1 GCA_013316135.1 Clostridia bacterium | reverse complement strand
AAGCAAGGGGATGAGCAAGCGCTGTTTGAAGCGCGAAGAATAAGAAAGAAACTTGGCGATATAAAAGTTGCAGAGCATAAACCATACCGCCTATCGCCTCTTTGTTTGTCAACTCAACCGAATTTATATAATAGTCTAATCCTATCGAATCAGAATATTTAAAATTATATATATTCAATCCGATTCCGCCAATCAGAGCCTTACCGTATTTTTTTGCAAGATATACTCCGTAAAGATTATCAGCCACTATACCGTCAAACTTATCAAGATTTTTTGAAAGCCGTTCGTCTATCGTTTTAAAATCCTTACCTCTGGCTACTCTTGGTAATTTAAGATATATATTTTCTATTGTTTTCTTAATTAAGCCTGTTTTTGTAATTATCTCATCAAAAACATAATTATCATTTATATAATTAACTACAATATTGATTTTCTCATCAATATTTTTCAGCGCCTCTAAGTAATCATTGTTTATGTCGATTTCTATGAACATGCGATCTTTGTCTACCGCATTTTCTTTAGCATAATAACAATCCAATACATCAGAATAATCTACTCTTTGCTTATGATTTGAATAATCTTGCAAGATTTCTTTTCTCAGTTTCTCCAATACGCTTCTGCGCAAATTATTGAGCAAAGACGCAGGAATAAAAAGATTGCTATCTATATCTACGTCGAGTTGAGCAATAAAATCACTATCGCCCAATCTCAACAATTGCTTTGCAACAGTGTCAAAATTTGCGCATTGAGAAATACTGGTTTGCGAAACTTCACCCACACACTCCGCTTGAATATCATTATACTTTGCTGTCAAAGACATGTTTTTGCCTTGTTTTGCAGTAAATTCCATTTTTATGGACAATTTAGGATTAACATCCTTATATTTATTCAATTGCTTAGCGTCTAATGTGAGATGCACTCTACTTCCTATGGGATAATTTCCAAAATTCTTTATAAGATAATTCTTACCGACCTTCTCTATATTGGTTATTGAAAGTCCTCCCACTTCATTTCCCTTGTTAATTATCTTAATTCCATCTCCCTTATTCAACGGTCTGCTTAATTGAAGTGTTGCATTCCCCTTATTAAGTGATAAAACCTTGCCTACTTCTAGTCCGATGTTACTATTAAGTTTGTCATACATTATGTCTTTAGAACCTTGATAATTATATCCAAGTGTAAAATTACCTCTATTATAAGCAGTTTTAATACTATTATAGTCAATTTCCTTGTTATCATCATTTAAAAAGTTGTCTACTGCTTTACGATATTGCGATACAGTCTCGCCAACGTAATGCGGCTGTTTGAGTCTTCCCTCTATCTTTAAACTATCTACGCCGAGTTTAGCCAATTGGCTTACTTTATCTATTAGACATTGATCTTTTGGAGACAAAAGATACCCATATTTATTAGAAAGATTGCAGGTATACTTCATCCTACACGGCTGATTGCAACGGCCTCGATTTCCACTGTCACCGCTCATCATACTTGACATTAGGCACGCTCCGGAAAAGCTCACACACAATGCGCCGTGGACAAAATGCTCAATTTCAAGTTTTGTATTATTCTTAATTTCTATTATATCAGAATTTAAAGTTTCTCTGGCAAGTATGACGCGCGTAAATCCAAGATCCTCAAGCACTTTTGCTCCCGCAAGATTATGTACTCCGATTTGAGTACTGCCGTGCAAAGGTATATCGTATTTTTTAAGAATATCAAGACAACCGAGATCAGTCACAATAAAAGCATCCACACCCGCTTTTGCTGCAATATCAACGTATTCTGCAAAAATTTCCCTTTCAGATTGCTTGATATTGGTATTAAAAGTCAAGTATACCTTGACGCCAAATAAATGACAATAATCTACCCAATAAGCAATATTTTCTTTATTAAAATTATCTGCTTTAATTCGGGCATTAAACAAATCCAGTCCCAAATATACAGCGTCTGCGCCTGCATATATTGCGACTTTCAAGGCTTGAATATTGCCGATAGGAGCCAATACTTCCAACATATTTTCAGTATACCATAAACTTTGGAGATTTTACAGCATTTTTATATGATTGCCTTAAAAATGCGCCTCATAAATGAGACGCATTTACTTACTTGACTTGAATTATCTTTGAACTGCCGAAAATTCGCTTGACAGTTTTGTCAATATTCTATTTATTTTAGCATTGACCTCATCATCCGTCAACGTCCTATCCGGCAATCGGAAAACCAAAGATATAGCCACGCTTTTCTTGTCTTTTCCAATCGCATTCTCATTGCGATAGATATCAAATATATTGGTATCTACAAGCAAATTTCCGCCACCTTTTTTCACACAAGCAAGCAAATCTCCAGCCAAAACGCTCTCGTCAACAACAATTGCAATATCCCTTTCGACAGGCGGATAACTTGATATAGGAGAAAACGTATAACCGTAATCGGCAAACTTATTTAGCAAATCCACGTTTATTTCGGCAACATACATTCTTTCAGACACGTCAAAACTCTTTGCAACTTCAGGATGAACCTCTCCCAAATAACCTATTACGCTTTTCCCGACGTAAATTTCAGCGCTTCTGCCTTTGTGAAGATAGGTTATATCCGCCCTCTTATACTCAGCGTTTATGCCAAATTTCTTAAGTATAACTTCTATAACGCCTTTCATAGTAAAGAAATCTTCGCCATCGCCGTATCTGCCCAGAGCAAGCATATTTACTTCCACCGGAAGTTGAGTTACAGGAATTTCCTGCGGTATATATACGTTTGCCAATTCAAATAATTTAGTTTTCTTGTTACTCTTCAAGAAGTTACTTGCCAACATAGATATCATACTGTAAGCCAAAGTAGTTCTCATTATAGACAAATCCTCGCCGAGAGGCTTAAGAAGTTTGATACAATTACGTCTCGAATCATCCTCTTTGAGTTTCAATATATCAAAGCATTTAGGCGTAGTAAACGAATATGTCAATATTTCGCTCATTCCTCTGCTTACACAAATATCCTTGATAATATCGCTATTCTTCTCCTCGCGATTTTTACCGCCAAGCGTCTGATTACCACCCTTTAGCAACGTACTTACGACCTTATCATAGCCATACAGTCTAATAACTTCTTCCGCTAGGTCGTTTGCATTTTCTATATCGTCTCTAAATGCAGGGCAAACGCAAGTAAGTTTGCCGTCTTTATCAATGTTACTCTCGATTTGAAGACTGTTGAGAATATCCAAAACTACATTTGACGGCACTTCAATACCCAAAATTTCGTTGATTTCTTCCACGCTTGTGACGACGACGCTTCTCGTAAGGTCCTGAGCAAGTCTATCAATAATTCCGTCGGCTATCTTGCCCCAGCCATACTTATAAATCAACGTCAGAGCGCGCATAATTCCCAATCTTTGGGAGTCAAAATCAATACCTCTCTCATATCTAAAAGATGAATCTGAACGCAAATTCAATTTTCTAGAAGTTCTTCTAATATTATCTCTCAAGAATTTTGCCGATTCAAATACTATAGTATTCGTATTTTTGTTGATGCCGCTATTTAATCCGCCCATAACGCCTGCTATTGCGCAAGGTTTATTTTTGTCGCAGATTACCAACATTGTATCGTCGAGCGTATATTCCTTCTCATTGAGCGCAATAATTTTTTCGCCGGCTTTGGCTCTTCTGGGAATAATTTTACCGCCCTCCAAATAATTTTTGTCGAAAGCGTGCATAGGCTGACCTATCTCAATCAAAATATAATTGGTAATGTCGACGATATTATTTATCGGACGCAAACCTACCGACTTTAGCCTCTTTTGAATAATTTCCGGACTGCTTTGTATCTTGATATCCTTTACAGCTGCCGCCATATATCTAGGACAAAGCGTCTTGTCCCGCACTTCGACGTCGACAATGTCTTCAATTTTTATATTTTTATCCGTTTCAAAGTATATTTCAGGCATTTTCAACGGCTTTTTGAGTACCGTAGCCACTTCTCTTGCAATTCCAAGCACACTGTTGCAGTCTGATCTATTTGCGGTAACGCTAATATCAAGGACGATATCGTCATTCCCCAACACGACGTTGATATCCGTACCCAACGGATACTTTTCTTTATTCATTATCAAAATTCCGTACGCGCCTGCGCCCGAATATTCCTCTTCGGTGAGTTTCAATTCCTCGCCAGAGCACAACATACCGTTTGAAGCAACGCCGCGCAATTTACCTTTCTTGATTACCTGACCGGTAGGCAACAAAGAGTTGTCCAACGCGACGGGCACTAGGTCACACTCTGACACATTCTGCGCTCCCGTTACAATTTGAACGAGTTCTGTTTCCCCCACGTCAATTTGACATATCTGCAACTTATCGGCGTCAGGATGCTTTTCAAGTTTTATTATTTTGCCGAGCACTACATTTTTCATATTAGCGCTAGCATCTATTATTTCTTCCACCTCAAAGCCTGCTCCGACAAGTTTATCGGCAAGTTCTTCTACATTAACGTCTATATCTACAAAATCTTTTAACCAACTCAATGAAACTTTCATATCCGCTCTCCTATTTAAATTCCTTTAAGAATCTCACGTCGTTTTCAAACATAATTCTCATATCGGGAATACCGTATTTTATCATAGCAACTCTTTCTACGCCCATTCCGAACGCCAATCCCTTGTATTTTTTACTGTTGATGCCACAATTCTCCAACACCTTTGGATTGACAACTCCTGCGCCGAGCACTTCTATCCAGCCTGTACCTTTGCAAACTCTACAGCCCTTTCCGTGACATACCGAACAAGACAGGTCCACCTCTACGCTTGGCTCTGTAAATGGAAAAAATGACGGACGAAATCTGACTTTTGTCTTCTTATCAAAGAGTCTTTGTGCAAAAGTCTCCAAAAGCCCCTTTAGATCGCAAAGCGTAACTTTTTCATCAACGACCAATCCTTCAATCTGCTGGAACATAGGCGAATGCGTAGCGTCATCGTCGGGTCTGTACACCTTGCCGGGACATACGATTCTTATCGGAGGTTGAGTCTTTATCATCGTACGCGTTTGCATAGAAGACGTATGAGTACGTAAAAGTATATCGTCAGTGATATAAAAAGTATCTTGCATATCTCTTGCAGGATGGTCGGGCGGAATATTGAGCATTTGAAAACAGTACTTATCAAATTCAATCTCCGGACCTTGACCGAGCGTAAATCCCAAAGAAGTAAATATATCCAAAACCTCATTGCTCACCAATGTACAAGGATGCAAACTTCCCTTATCCTCACCCTTGCCGTCAAGAGTAATGTCAACTCCTTCTTCAAGCATTTTGGCGTCGATTTCCGCCTGCTCGAGTTCTTTGCTCTTTTGTTCAGTCATTTGAGTTATGACATCTCTTGCCTCATTGACGTATTTTCCAACAAGCGGTCTTTCTTCTTGCGGAAGGTCTTTCATTCCTCTTAAAAGTCCGGTCAACTCTCCGCTTTTGCCAAGATACTTAACTTTTACGTTATTGATAGACGCAAGAGTATGACTCTGCTCAATAGCCGACTTTGCTTCTTCGATAAGTTTTGCAATCTTTTCTTTCATATTCACCTCTCTTTATAAAAAAATACGCCCCCATATTAGGGCGTATTAACGCTGTACCACCTAAATTCGTCATTTACCTTTATAGGATAACTGACCTCATACAGTTATAACGTAACCAACGGTTTTGCCTACTTATTTCAACAAAACAACTCCAAGGCGAACTCTCCCCAACTCACCCTTTGCCCTTTCAGCCCACTGAGGCAAAATCTCTGTCGCTAGTCTTTGCGGGGACACGCTCCTCTTCAACGTTTATAATGACATTCTATCATTAAAACACTGCAAAATCAAGTAATTTTACACTTTTGTTTAGCAAAAAGAGTCTCATAGACTACAAAATTTAAAATACTGTTTATTTACAATCGAAGAGAATTGCCAAAACCATTATGCAAATAAAATTCTGGCACTTTGCCAACTATAAGATTTTGATATACGATCATAGAATTTTGAACTTTGACATTTTTCACGCACAGAGGCAACATAACGCTGATGTCTGCAAATAAATCAATATACATACAAAGCAAAGTTTGATTTATCCCGACGCTCTCAAAAGTCGTGCGATAGTTGCATTGAATATTACCGATATTCTCAAGTCTAAGCGTATACTTCCCGCCGTAATTGGCAATGACTACGCTTCCCAATATACTGCTATATGGCACTTGCACGTCTTCGCTTTGACAAAGAATGTTCACTCCTCTCTGCGATATTGCCGCAACGTCGCGCATAAGAGCATTGATGACCACCATATCTCCGCTTATCAAAGCCACGTTGCCGTCATTGTCATATCTTATCTCATAAAAGTTGGACTTATCTTGAAACATCTCGCCCGTCAGCGCTTCCGTAGTCGAGCTGTTGAAAATATCCACGACTCGCGTAGTGATCAACGCGCTTGCATATTTGTCGACATACTCAATTAAGTTGGCTCTAAAATATAACAGACAACTGATTATTAGTGCAAGAATTATTATCAACGCTAAGATTGCTTTAAATTTACGACGCGCGCACCTATACATACAATATTATATGCGCGGCAAGCCTTGCAATTTACAATTCAAGCAAGATATTCAGTATACTTAATTCAAACTGCAATCATTTGTCAAGCCTTTTTGGAGTGAGAGCGGAATATCAATGCAAAGAAAAATCCAAAGAATATTGCCGCGGTAAGTCCGCCCGCCATATTCCTAAAGCCATAAGTCACAGCCTCAAAAAGTCCTATTTTTGCTCCTTCTTTTGCGCCCTTTACGATAGTGCTCCCAAAGCCAGTAATAGGAATTGTTATTCCTGCGCCTGCAAAATTTTCGATATACTTGAATACACCGATAAGTTCTAAGAATACTCCCAAAAGCAAAAACATAACCAATATTCTTGCCGAAGTCATCTTAGTTTTGTTGATAAGAATTTGCGCTATCATACAGACTAATCCGCCTATAGCAAACGCCTTGACGTATCCCAAAAACATTTCCATATCAATAAAAATCCTCTCTTTCAATTACTACTGCGTGCGCAATTCCCGGAATACTTTCCCCCTGAAGCGCAGAATCTTTTGACAGCATTGCGCCAGTGGGAACAAATAGTATTTTCTTCAAAGATTTTTCCACCAATCTTTTATATAGATAAGACGCGAAGACCAAAGAACAACAGCCTGCGCCAGAGCCGCCTTGTCCCGCTTTTTGTTTATCGCAATACATCATACTGCCACAGTCGTTGAGATTATCCAAGACGTAACCTTCTTTTTTGCAAAGATAATGCAGCGTTTCTCTGCCAAAGCGTCCCAAGTCTCCTGTGATTATCAAATCGTAATAATCGGGCGAACGTCCAGTATCCTTAAAGTGTGTGATTATGGTATTTGCTGCGGCAGGAGCCATAGCGCCGCCCATATTGTTTGGGTCAGTCAGACCGAAATCAAGCACTCTGCCAATTGTATATCCCTTTACCAGCGGATATTCTCCGGGTTTCTTTGACAGCAAAACCGCTCCGCTTCCTGTAACAGTCCACTGCGATTCGGGAGTAGGTTGAGTACCAAGTTCCAAAGGATATCTATACTGTCTTTCGGCAGTCGCGTAGTGCGAACTCGTGCAGCATATTATCTTGTCAAAATCTCCGTTCACAAGCGTGGAGCCGATTGAAAGCGCTTCGCCAAAAGTCGCGCAAGCGTTATACAGTCCCATAAACGGAGTGTGAAAATCTCTCGCCGAAAATGAGGTCGGCACAATTTGATTTATTAAATCGCCCCCCATTATTGCTCCGCAATCAAGCGGCGACACGTTGACTTTTGCCAAGCACTCGCTTATTACAAATCTTTGCATTTCGATTTCTGCCATTTCGTGCGACTTGCATTTCCACTCATCGTCTTCCATCACACAGTCAAAATAATCTCTGAAGTTACCTTTAGATTCGTAAGGTCCCGCCAAAGAATATGCAGATTGGATATAAACTTTGTTGTCAAGCAAATACGTTTGTTTACCGACTTTCATATATCTCTCCTATTGTATTTTAATTAAATAGACCTATTATCCAATAAATCAATCCCGATACCACCGAAGATACCGTACCTGCGACGATTATAGGACCTGCGACAACAAACATCTTTGCCATCATACCCAAGACTATGCCTTCTTTGTTAAACTCCATTGCAGGCGAAACGACTGAATTTGCAAAACCAGTGATAGGCACGATAGAGCCTCCGCCTGCTTTTGCACCCAACTTATCATATACACCAACACCAGTAAAAAACGATCCCAAAAATATCATAGTCATACTGACAAGAGCGGCAATTTTGGATTTTTCCCAATTGGGAAGCGCAAAAGCAAACAAGTCTCCAAAGCCTTGCCCTATACAGCAAATGACACCGCCTACCAAAAACGCCCAAACAAGCGTAACAATATGATTACTTTTTTGCGCGTTGGCGTGCACATATTCCATATATTGCTTATCTTCCATTATATCACCTCTTTTTAGATTTATTATGAATGACGTCGATTTCTTCGGGAGCCTTAAATCTGATTTCCCTATCCTCGACATTATCTTTAAATAACGGACTCTTCATAAAAAAATCACCCCCTTTTAGGATGTTGTCCATAAGGCGGTGAATTATACTTCTCAAGCCAATGCTTGTTTTAATTGATTTATTACTTTGCTCTCGATTCTGGAAATCTGCACTTGCGACACTCCCAACATTTGAGCGATTTCGCTCTGCGTCTTGTCTCTGTAATATCGCAAAATAATTACTTTTTTCTCTCTGTCGGGCAACGAGTCTATGCAATCTTTGAGCAAGATTTTGTTTATCATATCCTCGCTTGTCTCACTTGACGCCAACTTATCCATCACGCATTGGCTGTTGTCGTCCTCATACTTTTCAAATATGGACACCGGATATTTATTGCTGTCCATAGCAAAGACGACTTCTTGTTCTTCGATACCGAAATGTATTGCTATTTGCTTGACCGTCGGAGTAAAGTCATTTGCGCAACAATCGTTGATATAGGTCTGAATTTTGCTGCACAGGCTTTTCATTGCCCTTGACACCTTGATTGAGCCGTCATCTCTGATAAATCTTTTGATTTCTCCTGCGATCATAGGCACTGCGTAAGTAGAAAACTTGACATTGAATGTCAAATCAAAGTTGTTGATTGCTTTCACAAGTCCCAAAGCGCCAAGTTGCAAAAGGTCGTCATACTCCACCTGTTTGTTCCTATACCGCCTTGCAATACTCTTTATCAATGGCATATTTTCGCTGATTAAGGTGCTTTTTGCGCTTTCGTCGCCTGCTTTTGCCTGATTGAGTAGATCTATTGTTGTTTGATAATCGAGCATATCATTCCTTCTTAAATTCTTTTTGCATAATCACTTTTGTTCCTTTGTCTTTTTGTGAGATGATATCCACTTTATCCATAAATGTTTTGATAAGCGTAAAGCCCATACCGCTTCGCTCCTGATCTGGCTTTGTAGTATAGAACGGTTGAATTGCCTTTTCCACGTCATCAATTCCACACCCTTCGTCCTCTATAATTATTTCAACTTTTCCGTTTTCTATACGTACGGACAGGTCTATGTATTTTCCTTCTTGAGAATTGTACGCGTGCACGATACAGTTGGTCACAGCCTCCGATACTGCAGTCTTTACATCGTTTATTTCTTCCAAAGTCGGATTGAGTTCCAGACAAAATGCCGACACACAACTCCTTGCAAAACTTTCATTTCCCGTCTTGGACAACAATTTTAGTTTAAATTCATTCATATTTAACCTCGCCTATTAACTTATTTTCCTCATTATTGTGTATATTCCCGCCGTGGACAAGATAAAATCAACGTGCCCGCGCGCATTGCTGATATAAATAGGCACACCAAGTTGCTTTAGATTCTTATATCTGCCAAGCAACATTCCAATGCCAGTGCTGTCCATAAAAGAAACTCCCGAAAAATCAAAGACAAACTGCCCGAAATGGTTTCCGGCAATAAACTTGTCTATTTTCTCTCTAACTTCTTTTACGCACCCTTCGTCAAGTTCGCCATCCAATTTAGCCACGGCGCAATTTGCATTATTTGTCAATTCCAATCGCATATTACTTTACCTCCGCATTAGTCATACGAGCATTCTAGCACATAAGGCAAATAAAAAAATCAAAGACTTTGTCGGTCTTTGACTTCTTATGTAAATAAAAATATACCTTGCTTTCGCAAGGCATACTTTATTGTTTGTATAAGTTATCCATATCGTCTTTGTTCAATGGCTCGGAAATATTCTTTTTCTTTTTGATGTTGTGTATCGCTATTATAATATGAGCAATCAATCCAATGCCTGCCAAACCTAGTAGTACGAATCCCACTATCAACTCCGTTGAACTGCCCCCTATTATCAAATATATTCCCAAAATTATGCTGATCAAAATTAATACAATGACAATTGCGCAAAACAACTTGAGAAGAATTCGCTTCCCTTTGCTTAATCCTTTATCAGGATTAGCACATTCAAACAAAGCGACGTATAGTTCTAAAATCACTTCAATTAAATCTATTACAAAATCCATATAATTTCCGCCAAATTATTTTGATACTTTGATTATATAACTTTTTTTATCTTTTGTCAACGTCAGTAATTTTAGC
>WSNH01000026.1 GCA_013316135.1 Clostridia bacterium | reverse complement strand
CGAGACTATAAGAATGACTTCGGTAATTTTGCAGCCGTTTCTTACGCAAACTCCTGCTAAGATATTTGGGAAGTTGGTATGGAGAAGAAAAAGTTTTATATTACTACGCCTATTTATTATCCTAGCGGAAAGTGGCACATAGGCACTTGCTACACGACTATTATTTGCGACGCTTTGGCGAGATATAAGCGTATGCAGGGATACGACGTATTTTATCTTACGGGTACGGACGAGCACGGACAAAAAATTCAAAAGGTTGCGGCGTCAAACGGCGTGGAAGTTAAAAAGTATATTGACGGAGTTGTAGACGAATTAAAGAGACTTTGGGATTTACTTGACATATCTTACGATAAGTTTATCCGCACCACCGACGAATATCACGAGAAGGCTGTGCAGAAGATTTTCCAAAAGCTTTACGACAAGGGCGATATATACAAGAGCGCTTACGAAGGGTGGTATTGCACCCCCTGTGAGGCTTTTTGGACAAAGACTCAACTTGTCGACGGAAAGTGCCCCGACTGCGGAAGAGAAGTGGAATTGACGAAAGAGGAGAGTTATTTCTTCAAATTGAGCAAATATCAAGACAGGATACAAAAACTCATAGAAGACGACAAGGATTTTTTACAGCCCGTCACCCGTCAAAACGAAATGCTTAACAATTTTATCAAGCCGGGATTGCAAGACCTCTGCGTATCTCGTACTTCCTTTGATTGGGGAATCAAAGTTCCGTTTGATCCAAAGCACGTCGTATACGTTTGGATAGACGCGCTGACCAACTATATTACCGCGCTTGGCTACGGCGGCGAAGACGAAGAATTGTTTAAGAAGTATTGGCCTGCCGACGTACATATGATGGGCAAGGAAATTATTCGTTTTCATTCGATTATATGGCCGGCAATTCTTATGGCTCTCGATTTGCCTTTGCCGAAAAAGGTATACGGTCACGGCTGGCTTATGTTCAACAATGACAAGATGAGCAAGTCAAAGGGCAATATCGTCGATCCGTTTATTCTCTGCGAGAGATACGGAGTGGACGCGTTGAGATATTATATGCTTAAAGAAGTACCTTTCGGTCAGGACGGCAACTTTACCAACGAGATATTCCTCAAACTCCACAACAGCGATCTTGCCAACGACCTTGGCAATCTTGTATCGAGAGTGACGGCAATGGTGGCGCAATACTTTGACGGCGTAATACCTGCGCCAACAGATTGCTACGACATTGACAAAGAATTGATAGCGTTGGCAGAAAAAATGTATCCGACCGTTACTGCATATATGGACGAGATGAGAGTTCCTGAGGCTTTGGAGACTATCTTCAAGGTTATCCAAAGGGCAAATAAGTATATTGACGAGTGCACGCCTTGGATACTTGCCAAGAGCGAAGAGGGAAGAGAAAGGCTCAAGACGGTGCTTTTCAATCTTTGCGAGACTATAAGAATGACTTCGGTAATTTTGCAGCCGTTTCTTACGCAAACTCCTGCTAAGATATTTGGGAAGTTGGGTATCAAAGATGGTATGGGCTTGACTGATTTTGACAGCATAGTTAAGTTCGGCGTAAAGATTGACGGTTTGAAAGTCGACAAGGGCGAACAACTTTTCCAGAGAATAGATATCGCTAAGGAACTCAAAGTAATGGACGAGATCTTGGAAGAAGAGAGAAGAATAGCCAAGGCTCAAGTAAAAAAGGAGAAAGAAAAAGTGGAAAATGCAATAACGCTACAACAGATTGGCATAGAAGATTTTGCAAAGATCGAGTTGAAAGTCGGTACGGTTTTGGAGTGCAAGAAAGTGGAAAAGGCGGATAAGTTGCTTTGTTCGCAAATCGACGTGGGAGAGGAGAAACCTCGCACTATTGTCAGCGGAATTGCAAAATATTATACTCCCGAAGATATTGTCGGCAGACAAGTAATAGTAGTTACCAACTTAAAGCCTGCCAAGTTGAGAGGTATCGAGTCCCAAGGTATGGTGCTCTGCGCAGAGGATGAGAACGGAGATTTGGCTTTGATTACTCCGTGCAAGTCGGTCAAGTCGGGTAGTATCGTTGGATAATCGGATATGATAATAGATTCTCACACTCATATAAGCGACGAAAGACTGATAGGCAGAGTCAAAGAGATATCCGACAATTTGCTAAGCGACGGACTTGAGAGCGTATATGAGGTAGGTTTTGATTTGCAATCGTCAAAAAGCGCTTTGGCGCTTGCCGAGAAATACGACAATATCTATGCGATAATAGGCACGCACCCTCACGACGCAAAGTTTTACGACAGCAAGTGCGAGGAGTTTTATGCTCAGAACGCAAGTCATAAAAAAGTTGTTGCTATAGGCGAGATAGGACTGGATTATTATTACGACAAGTCCGAAAGAGACGTTCAACGCGACGTCTTTGCAAGGCAGATAGTCCTTGCGGACAAAGTCGGATTGCCGATAGTATTGCATATCCGCGACGCTTACGGAGATGCGGCGGAGATACTCGACGCTCACAAAGATAAATTAAATCACGGCGTTTTGCTGCATTGTTATTCGGGAAGCGCAGAGATGATAAAGCAATTCAACAAATACGATTGCTATTATGCTCTCGGCGGAGTAATTACGTTTAAAAACGCAAAGAAAGACGACGTAATTAAGTCGATTCCCGAGAATAGGCTTCTTGTGGAGACGGACAGTCCGTATATGACGCCTGTTCCTTATAGAGGACAGCCTAATGAACCTAAGTTCGTCAATTTGGTAGTCGACAAAATCGCAAGCGTAAAAAGCGTAGACAGAAAAATAATAGAGAAAATCACGTACGAAAACACCAAAAGGTTGTTTTTCAAATACGGCAAATGAGGTATTGATTATGCAAAATAGATACGTTTATACAGTAGACGACAATATTTATATCAATTTGACCAACCGTTGTTCAAACCGTTGCGAATTTTGTGTGCGGTACTATGATAAACCTATATACGGAGACTTGTGGATAAAAGATGAGCCAAGCGCCGAAACTGTGATAGAAATTCTTGAAAAAGATTATAATCTCAAAGATTACGGAGAAGTTGTATTTTGCGGTTATGGCGAGCCGACATATAGATTCGACGCAATAGAAAAGATATGCGATTACGTCCATTCCAAAGGCGGAGTGACGAGAATAAATACCAACGGTCAGGCAAATGAAATTCTCGGTCAAGATATTAGTCGGCGTATATCCAAATGTATAGATACTATCAATATTTCGCTCAACGCTACCGACGCAGTCAAGTACGATAAGATATGTCACAGCGACTATGGCGAGCGCGCGTTTGACATAATGCTGGACTTTGCAAGAAAATGCGTAAACCACGGCGCCAATGTGGTATTGAGCGTAGTCGACGTGATAGGAAAAGAAGAGATAGACAAGGCAAGAGAGATCGCAAAGTCTGTCGGCGCTAAGTTGCGTGTTAGGGAATTGTTATGAAAAAGTATAAAGCAATAGATATTCTTTGGGCGTTAAGTATTATCATCATAGGCGTAGTGACGATAATAATGTCAGTCACAAGCGTGGTAAGCGTAACTTTGCTAAAAACGTTGACTGTTACTTTTGGCGTATTGGAAATTATTGCGCTTTCTGTATTGAGTTTTACTACCGTAAGAAAGTATATTGAAAAAAAATCGTAACAATAGAAAAGATAATTAAAAAGTATTTATTATATGAGCGATATAAAACAGATTTTACAAGACTATAACTTTAGATTTAACAAGCAGTTCGGGCAGAACTTTATCACCGACACCAATCTTTTACAAGCAATGGTTAAAGACAGCGGAGTTTGCGAAGACGACGTTGTTGTGGAAATAGGCGCGGGCGCAGGAACGCTTACAAGAGAACTTGCGTCAACTGCGGGTAAGGTGCTTGCCTTTGAGATAGACCGCAATCTTGTGCCGATATTGGGGCAGACGCTCAAGGGATTGGAAGACAAAGTCGAAGTAGTATTCAAAGATATTCAAAAGGTGAGCGACGATGAATTGGACGAACTTTTAGGCGGCAAAGATTATAAGGTCGTCGCTAATTTGCCGTACTACATCACTACGCCTATTATTATGAGATTTTTGGAGAGAGCGCGCCGACCCAAGAGCATAACCGTAATGATACAAAAAGAAGTGGGTGTGCGTCTCACGTCAACGTCGACTGACGGAGATTACGGCGTGATCACGCTTGCTATAGCGCTTGAGGGCAAAGCCAAGATAATGCGCGACGTACCGAGATATATGTTTACGCCGCAGCCCAACGTGGATAGTTGTATCGTGCGCATAGACCTTGACGATAAGTATTCTCACGTGGACAAAGCCAAAGTCAAGAAGGTAATCAAGTGCGCTTTTGCAATGCGCCGAAAGACGCTTGTCAACAATCTTATGAGCGGTCTCGGCGTGAGCAGAGAAGTAGCAAACAAAGCGTTGAATAATTTGGGGCTTGACGAGAGGATACGCGGTGAAGCGTTGGATATAGACCAATTTATCAAGTTGAGCGAACTGTTGTTTGGCTAGTGTTATGGATAAAAAGTTTTATAATAAAGTTATTAAATTGATACCATCTAATACTTTAAAAGAATTTTTAAAGGCAAGCAAGTTTAAATTTAAAGAGAAAGACTTGCTTGTGATCATAAACGATTATTCACGAAATTATGATGAGAAGATTGCACTTTTGCAAGATGCGGCAAATTGTATTGAAGATAAAGACGTAGGTTTTCACGCGAAAAAACTTATTGAATTGCATACTAGATATTATGACGATTTTATGCGGCCGTCCGACGATTGCGTATTTGAGGTAAATATAATTACAGACGACGGTTTTCCTGAAGAAAGGTTGTTTATTACGAAGACGTTTGAAGACGCTTTAACTCTTATTAAGTTTTATAATAAACAATACAGTGACGGTTACGTATGTAATAGCAAAGCAGGAACTTTAATTGACGGCAAATTCGTCTACTATAAAATTTTTAAGGCTACGGCGATTGCTCCGCAAAAGCCGTCGGATATTCACGAAAAAGTCGGTCATCTCGGCGAGTGTCTTTTAGGTAAAAAATTGGAAATAATTGACGTGAATAAGTACAACTACGGCGTTAGGGACTTGTATAAGTGTAAAAATAAAGACTGTGATGACTGCAAAAATAAGTGCATATCAATACACCATATTAAATTCCCTGCATTTTTGAGTCAATATCAATTAGTTGCGTTTAAACATTATAAAATCAATTATGGCGTTATGTGTTATGAAATGCAAGACGGAGACAACGACTCTTATATTATTGATTTGGACGACAACGATTTTATAGTCAATAGAGAAAAATTGAAAGGGCCTAACGATTATGGAATTAGAGATGCGCATTGGCATCCCTCTTATTGCGAAATTTACGCGCTTAAGCGAGAGGATGTGCCCGATTATATTTACGAAAATTATTTATACGCTGTCAAGATACTCAAAGAGTTAGGGTTTGACGGTGAGACTTACTGGTGTTTTGACGATTGATAATTTTTAGCATATTCCATATTTTCTCCGCATAAGTTATCGTGTACGGAGGTAGAATATGGTAATTTTGAAAAAGATAATTATAATGACTGAGCACGGCAAAAGTAATTGCTCAGGTATTGTCAAGTTTGAAAATTTTGCAGGTAGGACAAGTTGCTTTGTAAGAATTTTGGGACTCAACGGTAAAGGTGTGATTTGCATAAAGAGCGGAGACAATATTATGTATTGCGGAAATCTTTTTGACGGCGAGCATACGTTCAATGCGCTTTACGATCTCAACAAGACCATTCAAATCGTCGTCGTATCAGACGGCAGTATCGTGTGTATGGGTAGCAATAAGGGAAGATTTTCGCCAAACGTTATTATGACGGATATACACAGATATTTTGCGGGTATGGCTCAAACAGTTGAGACTACGACTGACAGAAGAGACGTTGTAGCGCAACAGAGCGCGACGCAGACTGCTATCGAGCCGGCGCCTGTCGTAGAAAAGACGGCAGACGAAGAAGTCATCGCGACGGAGCGCGTTGCTTTAGAGGAAGAAGCGGTTGAAAACATTCAAGAAGTAATTGCGCCTGAGCCCATAGAGAAAATAGAAGAGCAAGCCGTTAAAAGCAAAAATGTAAGCAAGACAAAGACAGCCGAGCCGTTTTATAAGAAGATAGAAAACAACTTGAGTCAACTTTTTGACGCTCACGAAAAGGACGAAGAATTGACGTTGCTGATTCCCTCTAGCAAGTGGGTGAGAGTGCCTATCGAGGGAGACGGCTATTATGTCGTAGGCGTGATAGAAAACGACGGTGTGCCTGATATCATTTGTTACGGTGTGCCCGATAAAGATGATTCCAATCCTCCGCAAAACAGCAGTGATTGCAGACAGTGGATGGAGATAGAGAAAGGCGGAAGAGGATATTGGATGATGTATCAATCTGCAGTGTCAGGCGCAACTTTGACGACTACGATTATATAAATTCAAAATCTACTGTCAATCAAAATTTTGCAATTATTTATTTTGCAAATTCCATATAAATAATATACAATATAGATATGGAATTTAAAACTTACGATAAGTTGCCGAGTGAGGCAAGAGATATTCGCGTAGAGGTATTTGTCAAAGAGCAAGGCTTTCAAGAAGAGTTTGACAGCGTGGACAATTACGCTATGCACGTAGTTGTATTTGACGGAGGCAGGGCAATTGCGACTTGCAGATATTTTTATCAAGACGGCTATTATTTGATAGGTCGCATTGCAGTAATTAAAGAATCTAGAGGCAGCGGTCTCGGCGGAAAACTACTTGAATTTGCAAGACGACAGATAGAAGATTTAGGCGGACAAGAGATAAGAATTCACGCTCAAAAACGCGCAGAGGGTTTTTATCAAAAGCAAGGCTACGTTTCATTCGGCGAAGTAGATTACGACGAAGGGCGCGAACATATTTGGATGCGAATGTCATTGTGATTATTCAAGGCGAAACATATATATATGTGAAGTCATTCTGAGCGAAGCGTAGCGTAGTCAAAGAAACTGAAAAGAGTTGAGATTTCTCGACTTTGCTCGAAATGACATTAAAATTATAATGATATTAGAATTAAATTTATAAAACAGAATGAAAGTAATTAAAAAACGGAAGTTGTTGAACTTCCGTTTTTTGTCAATATAATTTATATTATTTTTTACGCTTGATTGCTTTCAAAGTCTTTTGTACGATATCATCGACAGTCAAGTGGAACTTTTGAGCAAGGTATGGCATTTTGCCAACTTCGCCGAATTCATCCTGCACGCCTACGCTTTCCATTGGCACAGGGCAGTTGTTGACGACGACTTCTGCGACAGCGGAATAAAGTCCGTTGCGGAAATTGTGATTTTCAGCAACAACGATTGCGCCTGTGGTCTTGCAGGCTTTGACGATTGCCTCTTCGTCGATAGGTTTCCAAGTGAAGACGTTGAGTACGCCTACGCTCATTCCCATACCTTTGAATATTTTGCTTGCTTCGACTGCTTTGCTTACCATAATTCCTGACGCAATAATAGTCGCATCTTTGCCTGGTATGACAGTCTTTGCTTTGAGAAGGTCAAATTTCTCTCCATCTTGATATACAGTCTCTGCCTTCTTGCGTTGCAATCTTATATACGTTGCGCCGTCGTAAGCAATGATTTGCGGCATAAGCGACTTGAGCATTGTTGCGTCGGTCGGCTCTACGCAAAGCATATTAGGTATGCCGCGCATAATACCCATATCCTCAAAAGGCATATGAGTGCCGCCGTTGATTTCTGCGCAGATACCGGGATCGGTGCCTACAATTTTGACGTTTTGCTTGCTATACGCTACGCTGATAAAAACTTGGTCATAGCATCTTCTTGTGGCAAAAGTGCCAAAAGAAGAGCAGAAGGGGATTTTGCCGCAGGTGGCAAGACCTGCAGATACGCCCACCATATTTGCTTCGGCAATACCCACGTTAAAAAATCTGTCCGGGTATGCTTTCTTGAAAGGTCCCGTCTTGATGCAGTTCATAAGATCGGCTTCGACGACGACAATCTTGTCATTGGTCTTTGCCTCTTCTATTAGACAATTGCAGTAGACTTCTCTCATTTCCAACATATCTTGCATATTACTCGCCCTCCTTTCCGCAGAATTCGCGCCACTGTTCTTCAGTGATGGACATAGAGTGACAGCCGGCGCCCTTGCTCGATACCCAATCTACGCCATAGCCTTTGATTGTGTCGAGAATAATAAGAGAGGTCTTGTCCTTGATGGAAAGAGCGGTGTTGATTGCGTTTTCGATGGATTCTATATCGTGACCGTTTATTCTTTGAGTATGCAGGTTGAATGCGTTGCCTTTTTCCTCAAGCGGTTCGATAGCGTTGATATCTGCCGTCATACCGTCGATTTGCATACCGTTGTTGTCAATAAATATTATGAGATTTCCAAGTCGCATATTGCCTGCGTACATCAGCGCTTCCCATACTTGTCCTTCTTGCGACTCGCCGTCGCCGAGTATGCAGAATACTTTGTAATCTTTTTTGTCGATTTTGCCGGCAAGCGCCATACCTACCGCGCAGCTCAAGCCTTGACCAAGCGAGCCTGCCGTCATATCAATGCCTACGGTCTTGTTCATATCGCAGTGCGAGGGAAGATTTGTCCCCGATTGGTTGAGGGTCTTGATTTCTTCCATAGGGAAGTAGCCTTTTTCAGCAAGTACGCTATACAGAGCGGGACCTGCGTGTCCTTTGCTCATAACTATTCTGTCTCTGTCGGGATCTTTTGGATTTTTGGGGTCTACTTTTGCAATGTCGTAATATAATACGGCGAGAAGGTCGACAATGCTCAACGTGCCGCCGATATGACCCACACCCAATCTTCCTATCATCTCAACGGCAATCTTACGCACGTCGAGCGCCTTGGATTGGAGGTATTTCAACTTTTGTTTCTCCATAAACACTCCTTAAACTCTATAATAATCTCAACGTATGTTGATTTTTTCTGCTTTTATTCTATCACTATTTGCGACAAATAAAAAGTGTTTTTGGGGTGGTTTGGGCAAAATCATATACAAAATTTTTACATAAACCGATATTATTCGCAGTTGAGCCGAGAAAAATATTAAAAAAAGAGTTTGCCTGACTTAAGGAAGACTAGTGATTGCAAAAAAATTAACGAAATTTCAGTGATAAAAGTTTTGAGTAATGGCAATACTATTCCTGAACGTAAAAAATATGGAGGGAATATAATGAATCCTTTTGAACTCAAACCCATGTCGCAAGACAAACAATTCTGTGATTGGTCTTGCATCAACTCAAAGCCTTACGATAAGGAAGAAGTAAGTCCTTATACCAAACTTCGCATTATCCTTATGAACGGAACGGAATTTGAATCCGTCAATTTTTTGCACCGCTTTTCGCGCAACTGCGACAACAACGACATCCGCAGACATCTTGCCGCAACCAGAAGGGTGGAGCAACAACAGCAAAAGCGTATTGCCAATCTTAAGCCGCTCAATGAGAATATCTTGGAGCATACGATAGGATACGAGCATTTGGCTGTGGATTTGACTGCGCTTCTCGCTCAAAGAGAAAAGAACGGCTACGTCAAGCAAGCGCTTGATTTTGCATTGCTTGAAGACTTCGACCACCTTTATAGATACGCCGACCTCTTGGAAATGGAGCAAGGCGTCAAGGCGCAAAGACTGGTCGGCGAATACGTCGAGATTATGCCCGGCAGACCTACCATTGCAGAGCATAGACACCCGTACGACAGCATAAGATATCATATCGACAGCAAGTCCAGCGATATGCTGACGGTACTCAATACCATGATAATCACAGCCTCAGAGCAACAGACTATGAATTATTATATGAATCAAGGCTCGTTCTACGACCAATCTACGCTTGGAAGACAACTCTATACGGAAATCGCAATGATAGAAGAGCAACACGTCACGCAATACGGCTCTTTGATGGATACCAACTGCACTTGGCTCGAAAATTCTCTTATGCACGAATATTGCGAAGCGTATCTATATTATTCCTGTTATATGGACGAGAGCGACAAGCGTATCAAGGCTCTTTGGGAGCAACTTTTTGAGCAAGAGGTAGCGCATTTGCATACGGCTGCGCAAATGCTCAAGAAGTATGAGAAAAAGGATTGGCAGCAAATCATCCCGGTCGGAGAATTCCCAGAACTTTTGTCTTTTCATTCCTGCAAAGATTATGTGCGTCAACAACTTGAAAGCGTTCGTCTTACCGCCGACAGAGAGAATTATATCAACGTGGGCGATATGCCAAAAGACAGCGACTTTTTCAACTATCAGAGCATTGTCAATCCAAAGACTGCCGGCGTAGCATCTCATAAAGTCATCGGCGAGTATATTGACAAAAAGGGCATAGATTATCGCTATCAAATCGCAGAGCATCCTATCGACGCTTTGAGAGACAGACACAAAGACAATACGAGCGTCGGTTTGCGTTAAGTGTTTGTCTACACGCTCCCTTCTCACTTTGCGAGAGGGGAGCGGTTTACGTCATTTCGACCGCAGCGTAGCGGAGTGGACAAATCTCCATTTTTAAGACGTAATTCTGAGCAAAACGCAGTGGAGCAAAAGAATCTAACAGATACCGTTTGACACCTGTTTGATAAAGCCCGCTCTGGACAAAAGTATATGGCTTTTGATTTTTGCGTCTTGCGGA
>WSNH01000025.1:7381-10834 GCA_013316135.1 Clostridia bacterium | reverse complement strand
ATGTTTATGGGTGGACAGACCGATGGATTGGACGATATCGTAGACCCCAATATTTATATGCAATATTACAACCGTTGGAACGAGAACTATGACAGCCTTTATAAGGACATAAATGCTGTGGCAATAGGCGGATATTCGTCACTTTCAATGTTGCCTTTAATACTCACTAATGACAAAAGTAATGTGATAGAAAGTGTAGCGGGTTTAAATAAAAGCGAACGCGTAGCCGTGGCAGTTTTCCTTGAAGGATTTTTCGCCTACGTCGCGGGAGTTAAGGGACTCAATATAGAATTGTCGTCTATAAATTCTTTGCTGACAAGAGGACTGAATGCATTGCTACCGCAAAGTAAAATTGTGGATATATTAACTTTAATAAACAGTGAAATCGGCTTCACATATCACCCTCCGTTTACGGCATATTTTGGAGACTTATTAGTTCCGTTGGATTCTCAACTTGGAATAGAAAACGGCATAGAGTTGATAAACATTCACAAATATAAAGGCTTTAAAAGATATAAGAGATATTTCAACGAATTCAACACCAACTTTGACAAAGTAGCACAGGCAATGCCGCCGGCAGTGCACAATCTCGAGCCGAGAGACGCGCAAATCATTGAGTGGGTCTGCAACGAAGTCAATATGGGCATTGTCGAAGAGGGATTTAGATATAAGAAAGTCAATGAAAGCGGAATAGCGATCACAGGGTATTACGGCAGGTATGATTCAACTGAAGTAGTAGTTCCTGCTCAGATTGACGGATTTGACGTTGTTGCAATCTATGACAATGCTTTTAACGAAAGTTGGTTTAGAGAAAATATGACAAAGGTGACTTTGCCTAGTAGCGTCATTTCAATAGGCGAAAGCGCATTTGCCGATTGTAGTGCATTGAAAAACGTTGAGTTGGGTGAAAACAGTTTGCTTGAAAGCATTGGTAAGGGTGCATTCGGCGGTTGTGTAAGTTTGGATCACCTTCCCGATTTAGGGGCGGTTCAACAAATTGCCGACGGCGCTTTTTCAGGAAGTTCAATAAAGAAAATAGATTTTGCGCAATTTCCGTTGATAAATTCAATAGGAGCAGGCGCATTCAGAGAATGCAAAAATCTTGCGAGTTTAACTTTTGGGAGCAACATAACAAGTATTGGCGAATACGCTTTCTTTGGGTGCGAGGATTTGACCAGCGTTGCTATTCCGCAAGGAATTGCTGAAATAGGTGTAGGCGCTTTTGCAGGCTGTCTTGCTATGACTCATATAAATGTTGATTCTGCCAACAATGTATATAAGTCAATAAGCGGTGTATTGTATAGCAAAGACGAAAGCGTAATTTATCAGTACCCTGCCGGACAAGCAGGCTATATGTACGTTGTTCCCGACAGTGTAAGAACTATTGCCGAATGCGCTTTTGCTTTCAATTCAATGAGAGACATAAGACTTAACAAAGATCTTAAGCAAATAGGTAAATATGCTTTTTATTCCAACAAAAGTCTGACAGAGATAGTCGTCTATAAAGAGATAAGCAATATAGATTTGTATGCATTTGCAGATTGTACCTCATTGAGAAAAGTGACTTTGTTTAATCCTAACCCCAACCACCTGTCAGACTGGGCATTTGACAATATCGCTGATGACGCTAAATTTTTTGTAACATATTATGCATTGAGTAAAGACTACGATGTCAACAAGTTTAATAAATTAGAATATTTTATTGATAGATTTGCTCTAAAAGATTACGTAAAAAATTTGAATCCTATCAAATATAACGCGCACTATTATGATGGGGATAAATTAATTGTGACAAGGACGCAATACTATTTGACAAAAGATCTCGCGTATGCGGAGAAAGAAGGATATGTTTTATCTTGTTGGCATTATAAGGGTACTAAAAATTTGTTTAATTCTTCAGATTATGTATTAGATGAAGAAATAGAACTCCAGGCGCAATGGATTACTAAACAATTTAAAATAAAATTTACTCGTATCAATTCAAGCGGAGGAGTAGAGTTTGGATATTTAAGCATTGTCAATGGCGTGGGAGATATAGTAATGCAGCCTACTATGGTGGAATACGGCGCTAAGGCTAATGAAAAGATAAAAGAAAAACTTATGGATTGGTATTATAATGAGGGAAGGTATTATGAAGGGAAAGTAATAGAAAAATTTGAGTTCTCTAAAGTATGCGTTGCTGGTCCTTCTATAAATCTAGGAGGTTATGGACAAGGTGCTACGCAGGGATATAATAAGATTTTAATTGGCGAAAGTTTTAAGCCGGAAGATAATTATGACTATTCTGCGGTATATGCTTTTGTAGAATCTTTGATTGAAGAAGGCGTAAGAGACTTTGGTGATGCAGACGAGATATGGATAGATCCTCAATTTAGAACAAAAAAAGTAACGTTTAATTTTAATCCTAACGGAGGGGAGTTTGATGGCGATCGCAGAGTCAGCAAAGACTTCGGTATGTCTTTTAGTATGGCAGTTCCAGAAATGTGGGGATATAGTTTTTTAGGTTGGAATATAGAGAGCATTTTAGCAGTGTCAGACAAATATGATACTTCTAAATTACCCAACTTTACGTCTTCAAACAATAGTTATATAGGAAAAATATATAATTTTGCAACTGTGCCGGATTTGATATATAAAATTCCTTTTGACTATTCAGTAAATCTAGTGGCGCAGTGGAAATATGAGACTATTGACGCTTATGCAATGTCGGGCAGTGAAATTAATGGTGGAAATACCAAGTGGATCGACTTTTCTCGATATCAAGGATTGACAAACGTTTACAAAACTTTTAAAGTCGCAAATACCGTGAGTAAATTGTATGTTAAGAATATGGCTCTTTTGGAAAATGTTAATTTCAAGATATTGGGAGATTGTACTTTGATTTTTGAAAATTGCTTGTTTAAAGCGCCTAATGGCGAGTGCGGCGTTGACGCAACAGGAAAAATTTAAAACTAGTAGGACTGGGTCAAAATATCATTTTGGGCGGGGACAAAGTCGACTTTTTAAAATCAGCGATGTCAACTTATTGCGCTGGTATTATTGCCAATTCTCTAACAATTGAGGGACCGTGTAATGAAAATGATTATCTGATCATTACTGGGGGTAATGGTTATAATTCTCAGTCCGCCGGAGTAGACGGATGTATAGGCGGCGTTGGTATCAAAGTTAATGACTTGATTGTTGTGTCAGGCAAGGTTAAGGTTTTTGGAGGCAAAGGGGGAACCGGAGCAAAAGGCGCAGACGCTGCTTCAACATCTTCAGGCGTCGGATATGTCGGAGGTAAAGGCGGCAATGGAGGCAAAGGAGGAGTTGGATTGAATGTATTTAGCAGTTGTACTGTGGGGAATAATGTTGACTTTGAAATCAAAGGCGGAGATGGAGGTTTGGGCGTTCACACTGGGTATGCCAATAGTCGTATTAGTATGGCAAACCGTACTTGAAATCCTTACTCTT
>WSNH01000025.1:0-7371 GCA_013316135.1 Clostridia bacterium | reverse complement strand
AAATCAAAGGCGGAGACGGCGGTCAAGGCGGCGAAGGTGGAAAGGGAGGCAAAGGCGCAGACGGTAAGTTTGCTAATCCCGCAAAGCAAGGCGGTCAAGGCGGAGCCGGAGGCAATGGCGGAGACGGCGGAGCCGCTGTGGAAAAGCGGCCTATAGTAAATATTGATGAAGATATGATAAGTATTTACGGCGGAGATGGAGGTATGGGCGGAACAGGCGGTCAAGGCGGAGACGGCGGTAAAAAATATTTGACAAATAATCACGCCGCTCAAGGTGCGTCTGGACAGAAAGGAAATAGAGGAAGTTATGGCGAATACTACATTTAGAAGTTAATAAGACCGCCGCTTACTTATCTGGTAAGCGGCGATTGTTTATTGATTAAAAATCCATTAGATATGCAGGCGTCTTTTGAGTTCGCCGAGATATGAGTCCTTTGCAAAGAAAGACAGAGCAAGCACGTCGACAAAACCTCTTGCCGTGCAGACGTACCAGCCCCAAGTGCAGGTCTTAGTCCAAAGGAAAGATATGCCTATGCAGATTGCCGAGAGTGCAAATAATTTTGTCAAAGACATCTCGTAATTACCTCGTCCGCCTTTGTGGGCAAGAGTAAGGATTTCAAGTACGGTTTGCCATACTAATACGACTATTGGCATACCCAGTGTGAACGCCCAAGGATTGGCGAGTTTTGACGTCCATATATTGATATAAAACAGCAATGCTATTATACCGATAAAGTCCCAAGTAAGATGTTTGCGCACGCAAAATCGTTTAATGGTGGGTCTGCTTATGCAAAGCCATATCAAGGCAAATCCGAATATTACGTGGATTGACCAAGACACCTTGTGATTTACCGCAAGGTTGATAGCCAATACTAAAGCCATTGTAAATATTGAAACAAACAAACTTATCTTCAAAAAAAGTTTTCTTTTTGTCTTTATGTTTACTTCGGGATATTCATATATAGTGGAATTTGTCTCGTCGTGAGCAAAGGCTCCGCAGAGAGGGCAGTTTGCCAAGTCGTCGTCGACGAAAACTCCGCATTTGCGACATTGTTTCATTACATTACCTCCTATTGCTGTTGACAGTCACTTCAATGCCGTGTTCTGTGAGGATTTTGAAGAAATCTCTTTCCAAAATAGGATCTTTGGAAGTTCGAGAAAACGTCACTACGCTTACGCCGTTATACGACGCGCAAGTCATAGAATTTGTCATATATTTTTGCGGACCTAGCACAAATTCAAATCTGTCAATATAATCGTACATTTCTTTTGGCGTGACGACGTTGCCTATGTTGCTGAAAGTGCAGGACATAAGATTTTCGCCCACCAGATAAAATGACATATTCATAAAGAACGTCTTCAAAAATCTCGGAGCAACCTTGATTATTGGATTTTTTTCCAAAGATACGTTGGAATTGATAAACTTTTGACAGTAATCCGGAGTAATTTTTTCCTTGAGTTGGCTGTCCAATTCTTTTACTACTTCTTCAAAAGTCATTTCTTCGGGAGAAAGATTTGTGTTGTAATATCCGGCAAAGTTACGCAGTGTCTCGGAGCCGAAAATCTTTCTTAGATTTATGGGCACTTGCACTCTTATAGGTTTTTTATGAGTCTTTTTTTCATAAAGTTGTCTTTTCAAAAGCGCGTATGCAAGCACAGCCGTCAAATAAGTGTTTACGGTACATCCAAACGATTTTGCGACGCTGTGGAGTTGTTCAAAAGGCATACGGCCTTGAGTGACGTTGAGGACGCCTCTTTTTTCTCTCTGTCCTTTTATTTGATACGCCGACGGCTCTTTTCTCGGCAGCGTACCTTTGCTCTTATCTATAAAACGCGAGAAAGAGTCTTCTACTTCTTCGGGAGTGGGGTCGTCGTCATAGTGCAATATGTCTCCGACGTTTTCTATCTGCGCCCCGCAAAGTTCACAATATCTCATCACCAGAGTTTTGAGAAAGGTTATATTACCGGTGCCGTCCGTAATAGAGTGGAATACTTCTACGGATATTCTGTGAGAATGATACAATACTCTAAATACATAGTCTTTTCCCGTAAGTCGCATCATAGCGCAAGGATAATCAGTTTCTTCCTGGATTTTTGGCTTATGCTCTACAAATTGGAAGTAATACCAAAAGAAGCCTTTTTTCAAAGTCATTCTAAAAGTTGGGAAGCGGTCTATTACGTCGTCCAGCGCTTGCTGAAGAATTTCCGGTTTGACTTCTTCTTTCATTACTGCAGACATACGGAATACGGCGTTCCATCTCGAACTTCTTGCCGCGGGATAAATCTTAGCGGCATTGTCGAGTTTGAACCATTCCTTGTCGAACATTGCGTTTTTCATATCATAAATCTCCTAACTTAAACTATTATACATTGTTTTTATAAAAAAAGCAATACCGGATAGTACTTTTTCACAAAACGGCGTAAGACACGACAGTTTTATTTAGCGCTTAGTTATTTTTGAGCGTATATTTTTATATTCTTGACTATTTTGACAGCGTTTTTTATAAAAGTATTGACAAGATTATTAAATTTAAAGGATAATATTAACGAACAGTCGGTTTTAGATTGTATAATATATAATTTGAAGGTGAAAAGTGAAAAAGATTATTTGTTTAACCGTTGCGCTTTTGATTGTGTCAAGTATTGCCATATCGGCAATGGGGTGCGTCGGCGGTGTTGATTTGCAAGTTATGGACAAAAATCTCGGCAATTACGAGGGTAAGAAAGCAGTCGCAGGAATGAGCGCATTTGATATCGTAATGGAAGCGTACGACAACTTTTTGAAAGAGCCTAATTACACGAGAGAGGAGTATTTTGCTTTTTCTTCTTCTGTAGCCAAGCGCAACACGCATCTTATTCGTAAAATCGACGGCAGTAAAGTATACAATCAAGAGGTCATATACGGTACGGGATTTGACAAAGGTACTTGCGCAAAGCGATTTTATTATGACACGAATACGGCGAGTTATTTGCATAATTCTAAAAAAAGCGATATAAAGTACGACGCGTCGACAGGTAAGTTTACCGTAAAGAATTGGGGAGAATTTCAGCCTTTTTACGGTGATTTGCAAAAAGAACTTTATGAACTTAAGAGTAAAATCACCACTTATGATATTTACAGCAGAGACAACTTATCTCCTACGCACGACGACGGCGTTTATATGACCGACGGAGTGTACTACTGCACCATCAAGATAGACTGTAGCCAAGACAAGATGAAGACTGTGCAGAGAGCGGCGCTCGACGAATTTTTGGATATGCTTAGCGCAAAAGAAGATGGATTCGAGATAGAAGATACGACTATTGATTTTGCTATTATAAACGTGGACGGAGTATACAAATTCCGTATATGGAGACGCCACGAGAAATACTCGGGCAGACATAGCAGCGGTATCAGAGTGTCTTGCGAGCAAACTTGCGTCAGTTATTATACATATAAAAACGCCGTTATCTCAAGCGATGATCTTCTTAATTTGGCGTAGAACTTAATATGTAAAAAATTTTGGGGGAAGAAATAATGGAAAGATTAAAACTTATACCTTATCCGGCGAGTGTAGAAATTTTTGAGGGTAATTTAGATTGCAAAGAAATCAACTTGATTGGAGAGCCGTGTTTTGCTTTTGATTTTTTTAAAGACTTTGCGCATAAAAATTCTTTAACATTGTTAGATAACGGCGTAAAAATTCAATATTGTATTGACAGTGATTTGGCTATTGACGAGGAGGGGTATTTTCTTGAAATCAACGCGTCCGGCATTAGCATAAACGCAAACAGTAAGAAAGGAGTGAATTATGCGTTTTGTTCGTTAGTACATCTATTTTCAAACTATGACGGCGTTTTGCCGTATTGTAAGATACAAGACGAGCCGTATTTGAAATTCAGAGGAATGCTGCTGGACAACGGAAGATACTTTTTTCCCATCGATGAAGTACTGAAATACGTAGATTTTTGTTTTCTCAACAAACTCAACGTATTACATTGGCATTTGACGGAAGATCAAGGCTGGAGAATAGAGATTGACAAGTATCCGTTGCTCACGCAAAAGGGCAGTAAGCGCTCCCATACCAATTTTGGAATCAAGCCTCACGGCGGATTTTATACAAAAGAGCAAATAAGGCAGGTTATTGCTTATGCCAACGAACGTAACGTCGAAGTAATGCCCGAAATAGATTTGCCGGGTCACGCTCAAGCGGCGCTTGCTTGTTATCCTTATCTTGGCTGTTTTGACAGAAAGTTGAAGGTAGCCACGCATTGGGGAGTCAAGCACGATCCGCTTTGCGCAGGCAAAGAGAGTACTTACGAATGGGTGTTTGACGTATTGGGCGAAGTAATAGATATTTTTGGCGGCAATACGAAGTATATACATATTGGCGGAGACGAAGTATTCAGGCACAGATGGACTCTGTGTGAGAATTGTCAAGCGACAATTGCAAAATACGGGCTCAAAGACGAAGAGGAATTGCAAGCGCATTTTATGCGCAGAGTATGCGAATTTGTTGTTGAAAGGGGTTGTATCCCTATGGCTTGGAACGGCGTAAATGTAGAAAAGACTGTTCACGAAAAGGTTATATGGCATTTTTGGAGCGACGAGCGAGGCGGAAGCGATAGACTTGTCAAAAGTCTGGCGCATCAAAGCGGAGGATATCTCAACAGTAATTCAAAATATAACTACGTAGATTTTCCATACGGTATGACCAGTTTGAAAAAGAGTTATGAACTAAAGCCGTTGCCCGACGATATGGAGCGCGATAAATTGGTGGGAGCGGAACTCACTCTTTGGACGGAATATATCCCCAATTTTAAGAAAGCCTGCAGATATCTTTTACCGCGTACTCAGGCGCTTTCAGAGTCAATGTGGAATGATGGAGAAAAGGATTATCAGGAGTTTGAGAAGAGACTTGTGCCGACTCTCAATCTATTTGAGAAACAAGGCTTTAAGTCCGCGTCTTTGAGATGGGCAAATCCGTCAAAGTTTTTAGGTAAGTGCCAGAATGCCTGGTTTAACCGTCGCGTACTGCATTGGCAGGGATTGCACAATCTTATCGACGATGCAATCGTCACCGGAAAGTATGGCAAAAAAAGGAAGTAAGTATCATTTTTTTATATGATATAATAGTCTTAAGGGCGTAATAATGTCAAATGCGCAAAGATTTATATGGAAATAATTCAAATTACTGCTAAAAAATAATTATGATTATACTGCGGTAAATAATTTTCATAAAAATTTAAAAAAGCTAACACAAATGCGATATTGTATGCTATACTTAATACAAAGCACGCTATTTTGGCGCGCGCAGTAGAGATTATGATAAGAATGTGAAATATTATGCGCTTTAGCGCAGGAGGAAATATGGGAAAACAAAACATCTTTAAAAAAGTCGGTTTTTTTGTGACAGACTTTTTCAAGCATTGGAATACTCCTCCCAAAGAGGGATATTACTTGCCAAACAGGGAATTTGTCGCTTATGCCGTAGGCGGAATGGGAGTGCAGGGATTTGGTATCTTGACCCAATACTTTGCAATCAACGTAGGCGTGCACCTTTCGCTTGTCTACAATTTCGACGCTATGATAGTTCAGTACACCACTTGGATTATTGCGTTGCTTACGCTTTTCCGCGCGCCTATAGTCGGTTGGATAATTGACAATACCAATACCAAGTGGGGAAAATACAGACCGTATTTGCTCTTTACCGGCGTTTTGTGCGTACTGAGTTATTGGCTTTTGGCGTTTATACCCGATTGGTTTATGCCGGAAAACGCATTGGAACATACTGCCAAGACTCAATGGCTAGTGGTCGGTTCTTATCAGTTGATATTATTTATTGCGGCGACAGTCTTCAGTTTTTTCTCTTTCGGTAGAACCGGACTTGCGCAAGTTATTACCCCCAACACAAACGAACGTACCAAGTTATATTCGGTCGGCGGTGTTATAGACTCGCTCGGACCTTCCATAGTACAGATGTTTTTCCCACTTATTGCAGGTGGAATTTACGGCCAGTCGGGATCTGTATACGGCGACGAGTTCGGACAGATGACTTCGGATCAGATCCGCAATATGGGATTGAGACTTACATACGGTATGGATAATATAAATACATATAAGGCCGTATTTCCTATAGTCGGTCTTATATGCGTGGCTCTTTCGTTGGTTATGTTCTTCGGAACAAAAGAGAGGATCATACACGAAAAGAAAGTCAAAGAAAAAATCGGCTTCTTGGCAGGCATCAAGAAGAGTATGAAAAACCAGTACTTCTGGATTTTCAATATCTCCAACATACTTGCTTTTGGAAGACTTTTGATATTCTCCGCAACCAACTACGTCTGTCTTTACATTCTCGGTGGACAATTGGGTACGGCTATGAGAGGTATAATGCCGACGCTTGCGTCAGTAGGTTTTGTACCCGGAATGTTGTTCTCGCCTATTATCCAAAAGAAACTGGGTAAAAAGAATATGACGTTGTTATCGTTTGCTGGCTCAACGGTAATATCAGCGTTGCTATTGATATTGTTTAAATTCGCATATCACTCTTCCGTAACGGCTTGGGTATACTTCGTCGGAGTATTCGTCCATAATATCTTTGCCGCTTTGTGGACGGTTACGTCACCTGCTATGACGGCAGACTATTGCGAATATCAGCAATGGAAGACAGGTGAAAGACTTGACGGATATATGTCACAGTTTTCATCAGTAATCACCACTGTATGCGGAATGTTGTCAGGTTGGCTTACTACCACGCTTTTGATTAAATTCGCAGGCGCTGCGTCAGCAGAAGACTACGGTGAAGAAGGCGTTATGCAAAGCGTGTTGATCATATGGGGCATACTAAGTATCGTCTGCGGTATTCTTGCAATCATTCCGTTCCTTTTCTGGAATTTGAATGAGAAGAAACAACTTGAGATGGCAAAAGACATCAAGATAAGAGGATATAAAGAACAACTCGAAGCAAATACGCTGACTCAAGATGATATCGCAGAGGTCGTGGCTCTAGGAGTGCTGACTCAAGAGCAAGCCTTGGAAATGGGATTTGTATTTGAAGAAAAGTCGGGAGAACAAAGTGCGGTTTTTGAAACAACAGAGCAAGATCAGTTGACAGTCGACGAAGTGACGACTGACGAAGACGCAGAGAATTCCGACAGCGAAAATAAATCGGAATAAGTATAGAAGTAATAGGATTGGGATGGAGTATTGCTCTGTCCCAATTTTTAATATATCCAATGGTAATTCGCGCCGATATAATTGATATATAATGGGCGATATACTTTAAATAACACCCATTATATTTTGATGACAAGGAGTGATATGAATAATATAATAGAAATCAAAGATTTAAAGAAACATTTCAAAGAAGTCAAAGCTGTGGACGGTATATCC
>WSNH01000024.1 GCA_013316135.1 Clostridia bacterium | reverse complement strand
TCGAAAGTCTTGACTTCTTCGCCAAGCGAAATCCACCCTTCCGCGCACATACAATTAATCTTTTGATTGAGAGAAAAAGACGGCAGATACAGAAAAATAAAGTATATAGATTTTAGGCAAAGATATTATAATCTATGCTCATATTTTATTTCGCAGGGCTTAAAGGGTAAGTATATCGCAGTAGTAGGCAATAACTGCTATGAGTGGACTTTGGCGTATCTTGCTGCGGCAAGCGTAGGTATTGTCGTGCCTCTTGATAAAGAGTTGAGCGTCGAGGATATAGACAACTTTTTGAATCACGCGCAAGTTTCGGCTGTATGCGGAGATGAAAAAATTCTTTCAAAAGTCGCATTTGAATTGCGCACTCCGCGCAAGTATTTTTCCTTTGACGCCATAGATTGCGAATATTCGCTCATACCTTGTCAAGACGAAAGCGAAATTGACAGCATTGCAATCTCCAAAGACGACACGAATATTTTGATATTTACTTCGGGGACGACCGGCAGCGCAAAGGGCGTTTGTCTATCCCAGCACAATGTGCTTTCGGACATACGCTCTACTTTGAGCGTCGTCAACATAAAATCCGGCGATAGAACGCTGTCGATTTTGCCGTTGCACCATACCTATGAGTGTACGCTCAACTGTATTTTGATGCTTTCAAGAGGCGCTTGCATTACTTATTGCGACTCGCTTCTCAAGGTAGCAAAAAATATCGTCGAGTATTCTCCGTCGATTTTGGTCGTTGTGCCGGCGTTGCTCAAGATGTTGGACAAGAAAATACGCCAGTCAGTATCGGAAAAGTGCCCAAACAAATATAGGCATTATTTTGACGATTATGCTTTTGCCGAGGCAATTGGAAAGTTGCCTTTGCTTGTCCGTAAAGTTATTTCTTCCAAAGTTGCTAAGTCTCTTGGCGGAAATGTAAGACTATTTATCGTAGGCGCTGCTGACCTTGACAGCGCAATAGTGGACAACTTCGAGGCGCTGGGTATGAGAGTGTTGCAGGGATATGGATTGACCGAATGCGCCCCGCTTTTGGCAGGTAATAGCGATTTTTATTTCAATTCTAAGTCTACCGGCATAGCAATTCCCGGTGTTCAACTCAAGATTGACGAGCCAAACGACGAAGGTATAGGCGAGATATTGGCAAAGGGCGACAATATAATGCTCGGCTATTTCAAGGACGAAGAGGCAACGAATGCGGCGTTCAAAGACGGCTGGTTTCGCACCGGAGATTTAGGTCGAATGGACGCGGACGGAGCGTTGTATATAGCAGGAAGAATAAAAAACGTAATCGTTACGGAAAACGGAAAGAATATTTATCCAGAAGAATTAGAGGCAAGACTGTCTGATTTTCCCGAAGTCGGGGATGTGCTCGTGGTTGCGTCGCAAGAGAGAGGAAAAACCGAAGTTAAGGCGAGAATCTTCCCCAATATTGACGTCATCAAAAAGAAATTGGGGCATATGCCGAGTTTAAGCGATATAAAACACGCTCTTGGCAGAATAGTAAGCGACATCAACGCTAAGATGCCGGGGTATAAACGTATCAGTAATTATGAAGTGCTTGATTGTGCTTTGGAGAAGACTACTACTTGCAAAATAAAAAGGTTTGGCAAAAACATAAACAAATAATCTCCTAACGGTTGCTAGGCAACCAATATAATTTTACTAAGACAAGGTCAACGCCTTGTCTTTAAAATTTTATGTCAAAGTTTTACTGCGATAGGTTTATGTGACAAATACTTAAAGAGGTATTTAAAGCCGTTTGCTTTAATCCAGTCGGCAACAATAGAGTACTTTTCTCCTATACGTCCGCAGAAATGAGCGTCGGAACCAAACGTCAGCAATTCGCCGCCAAGGTCTTTGTATCTCAATAAAATATCTTTTGTAGGCAAAAAGTCAAGTCCGGTGCCTTTACTTTGGGAGTTGATTTCCAATGCTTTGCCCTTTGCTATAATAGTAGTCAATATGTCGTCTATTATATCTGCAAAGTCTTTGTATTCCAGCGCTTTGTCGTCATAGGTGCTTTTGCGTACGACATAGCCGATATGACCAACGCTATCGAAAAGGTATGGGCAGTCGAGACTTTCTCTTACGGCATTGAGATATGCGCCGTATGCTTGCGGTTTTGTGCGCTTCGCAAAGTAAGATGGCATATAGCAGTCTTCGTATTCAATCGTATGAATGGAATTGATTATAATATCAGTGTTAAAATTGTTGAGTCTTGACAGATACAAGTTGTTTGCTTCTTTCATATATCCGCATTCTAAGCCTACGCCTATTTCTATTCTGCCTTTGTATTGCTCTTTGAGCGAGGTAAAAATGCAGGAGACCAGAAGAGTCAGAATGACTAAAAAAATGATTAAAGACGCATATATAGAATTGTTGGAAGTCAATCCCGACAAAAGATTATCTATTACGGAAATATGTCAAAGAGCCGACATAAATCGCTCGACTTTCTATATGCATTACGAAGACGTAAATCAACTTGTCAAAGAAATCGAAGACGAGATTTTAGACCAAATTCCATATCCTGCGTTGTCAGAAGGCACTCTGTCGCAAAAAGAACAGTACATTGACTTGATTAAAGATACATTTGAATATATCAAAGTAAATAAAAACCAATTTATATTACTTCTCTATCAACTTGACAGCAATGATTTTAAAAAGAGATTGATATCGTCAATTCTTGATAAATACAAATCCCTATCCATATCTGACAACTCTCTAATTTCCAAATACGGCTATATGTTTTGTATCAACGGCGTAGTAGGTTTGCTAAGCGAATGGATAAAAGACAACTTCCCGATATCCAGCGCAGAACTTGCACAAATAGCATTCCATATGTCTTTGCAAGCCACAGACTTTTCTAAAATACTTAGTAAGAAATAATTCTCTTTAATTCACCATTTGTTGTGCACTTTTTCCGCAAAGCCCAACTCGCCGTCAAGTTCTATTATCAAGCCGTCGTCGAGTATACACTTGCCGTAAATACGTCCAAACACCTGATGAGGAATCATACACATAATTTTCAAATCTAAAGGCGACTGTCTGTCAATGATTGGCTTAAACACGCAATCTACTCTTCCGTCGTCGGTAGTAATCTTCCAATCTTCCATATATCTTGGTCTGCCTTCGTCGTCACCGGGTATTAAAAACTTGCTTCTCCCCACTTTATGCGCCTTTCCGTCGTAGAATAGCATATCTTCACTCGCCGCCTGCGTATTACCGAAACCGTATCCCAAATTCCAACCAAAAGTTTTACCGTCTGACAGTGTAGTCTGCAATGAACTCCAGTACCAGGTATTATCGTAGGTCCATACGCCGCGACCCCAATCAAGAGTGGCAAGGCTGTCTTTTCCATCGAAAGTCTTGACTTCTTCGCCAAGCGAAATCCACCCTTCCGCGCACATACAATTAATCTTTTGATTGAGATAAAAGTACCCTTTTTTATCAAAAGGAGTAGCTATGACCATACTCTCCTCAGGAGTGTCGGTCAAGGTCACTTGCCACTTAATTTCCATACCCTTTTTATCCGCGTTGGGATATACGCCGCTCAAACGTCTGACTTTACCGTCATTGACAAAACTCATCCTAACTTTGCCGTTTTGCCAAGCGCAATCTCCTAACTCCGAAGTGCGTGGCATATTCAACTTGCCCATAGGGAAAAAGAAAACCGAACTGTTTGTCAACTGGTCAGGCTTGACAAAATCCATTACGCTTATGCTCAATCCGCCAACGTATCCCATATCGGCAATTGTCAAACAAAGCGCAAATTCTTTATTGGATATGTAGTAATAATCCCACTCCTTAATACGGCTTTTCTTCGCTGTGATAGCCTCTCTGTTGTATTCGTAAAGTAATTTCTTGCAATATCCAGGTTGAATAATATTTCCGTCCTTGCCAAGTAAAAGCGTACGCTTCGTAATTTCATTTTGCATAATATATCCCCCTTAATTTATTTTAGCACGATTTTCTCACAATTACAAGGCTAATATCATAACTAAAGAGGACTGGTCATCCAGTCCCCTAAATTTTACACCAACATAATTGCGGTAATTAAAGAGACAGCCATCAATTGCTCTGACATTGTAAATTATATTAAGGGGTAATCGAGTAAGTCTGAATTAAGCGAAAAAATCTTTGACAATTTGTTTGCCGCCAAACCGCAATACTTTGCCGTCTTTGATATGTATTGCCACGTCGCACAGAGCGTCGGCGCACCGTATATCGTGAGTGACCGTTATCATTGTGTTGCCGGTCTGCATATGAATTTCATTAAGCGCATTGACAAGCCTCTTAAGTCCGTCATAATCCTGCCCTACCGTAGGCTCGTCCAATATGAGCACGTCGGGATTGCCTGCGACAACGGCCGCTATGGACACAAGTCTTTTTTGCCCCTGCGAAAGCGACTGAGGATGTCTGTCAAGCAAATGCGACACTCCCAATATATTTTCGATATGGGATGCGTAATATTTATTTTCGGCGCAAAATTCAATTTCCTCTTTGACTGTTGGCATAAAGAGTTGATAGTCGGGATTTTGATATACCACACCCACCCTTTTATAAAACTTTCTCGAGCCTCGGCTTTGACCGATTTTTTCGTCGATATACTGATATATCTTACCTGCGCCGGGTTTGCTTAATCTTGCTATTAGTCTAAGCAAAGTCGTCTTTCCGCAACCGTTTTCCCCAAGTAACAATACTCTTCCGCCTTTGGGTATCTGACAACTTATATCTTGCAAAATATCTCTCTTCTTTACGGAAAAACTAACTTCTTTTATATCAAAGACGCTGTCTTTAATTTCAAATAGTGGGCATTTGTCGTCTATTGCTTTTGTCTGCGCTCTTAAAAACGCCTCTCTGTCGTCAACCTCAACGGCTTTGCCGCTTATGATATGCCAAACTCTGTCGACAAATGGCATAACCATATCAAGTCTGTGTTCAACTATGAGCACAGCATACCCTGCCTTAGCCAAAGACTTGAGAGTATCCATAAGCAATGCGCCGCCCTCTCTGTCCAAATTTGCAAGAGGCTCGTCCAATATGACGATTTTCTGTCCCATTGCAAGCGTAGAAGCAGTGATAAGTCTCTGCTTCTGCCCTCCCGAAAGCCAACGCGTTTTCCACTCAGGCGAAAGTCGCATAAGATTGCATACGATATCTATTTGCTTTGATATCTTCTGCGGAGTAAAAGCCAAGTTTTCACAGCCAAATGCAATTTCGTCCTCGACAATCTTGTGTACGATTTGTTCGTCGGCATTTTGCAAGACGATACCCACCTTACGGCATATATCGCCCATCTTCTTACCTGCGATACTTTGTCCGTCAATAAATACCTCTCCCTCAAGCATTCCGCCGTTGACATTGGGAATTATACCGCATATTATCGACGCAAGAGTGCTTTTGCCCTCCCCCGAGTGTCCCGCTATGAGCGTGATTTCGCCGTATTGCATATCAAAATCAACACCGTTGAGTATCTTGGTCTTTCCGTCGTAAGAAAAGGAAATCTTATTTAATTTAACTGCGCTCATAATACCACCGCCAATACGCCGCCGACTGTAAGTCCCGCTATAAAGAGCAAATCGGTCCAAGAGAATATTTCATTTTTATACACACTGTATTTCTCTTTGCCCAGCGAAAAGCCTCTAGTCTCCACGCTTAAAGACAGTGTATCGGAGATTTTGACAAGACGCATAACGAGAGGGATCAAGAATGCTCTATACCACACCTTGGGGTTGTATACGCTTCCCGCGCCCCTTGTCTTGACAGCCTCTCTTATCCTCTTGATCTCTCCTCTCAATACCGGTACGAAAGACGTCGAAATAAGCATACCCAAAGTTATTGCTCTCGGAGCGCGCAACTGCGAAAGATTTCTCGTCAGCGCAACAGACTCCACGCTCATCCCTATAGCCGCCGCCAAAAACAGCGAGCCGAAACGGTTTGCCATTGAAAGCGCCGAGAGCGGCGAATCCGTCACTGCATAAAATATCCCTGCGAATGCTCCGCCGATTATGATAAATGCGGGGAGAATCCTTAAACAGCCTTTATACAATCCAAAAATAAATAACCACGCGTAGGCGCACAGCAAAAAGTAAGAACATCTCTCAGACTTTGCCGTGACAAGTCCAAAGACGAGCAGAAAAAGACTTGCCGCAATGGCTACGAGCGGATAAATACCTCTTTTTATTTTAAAGAAACTCATTTCTTTAACACTCCGGCTTTACGAAGTTCTCTGCCTATCAGCATACCTACGACAGACCCCACGAAACACAGCGCAACTATCGCAATCGTCATACCTATAATCACGCCGGAATGAGTTCCGCCCAAAAACATAGACACAGCCTTTTTTTCATCTCCACTCACAGAATAAAATACGTTGTAGTACATATAAAGGAAAGGCACCGTCATAGGCATATAAAGCGTACCCGCCAATACGCACGCCCAGTCGTTTTTATATCCCTTAAAAATCAAGACTACCAATATTTCCACAATCAATGCGCAGAGCATAAGCAACGCCATAGGCGGAAACATAAAAATCAAAAAGCAAGAAATGAATATCGACATAAAGAGCAATGATCCGACTTTGCGCACTTTCATCATTCCTATAACAGGAAAAACAGAAAACTGCAATGCCAAGCCCAATTGAATAATACCAAACAACGGAATATTGACAAGAAGCGGCATAATCGCGCCGGTCACCAACGTGCAGGACGTGATTATTGCCAAAAATACTATGTCTTTTATCTTATACTTTTGAAATATTTTGTTTTCGCTCAACTCTTCGCGTGGCTTATCTTCGGTCGCGCTTGCAGTCGAAACGAGTTCTGCCGACGCCTCTTGCTCCGCATCGGAATTTTGAAGATTTTCTATCAACAAATCTGCAATATCGTTTTTCTTTTTCTCTTCCATTTTGCTCTCCTTAATTATCGGCTTTAATTTTTGCTTTCCCTTATTCTTCCGTCTTTGATTGTATAAACTCTGTCGGCGATAGCCATTGTGGATAGTCTATGCGACACCAAAATTATGCAATTGTCCTTTCTATGCTCGGCAAGCGAACGCAAAATTATCCCTTCGTTGATACTGTCGACGTTGCTCGTAGGCTCGTCGAGAAGTATCAATTTACTTCCGCTCAAAAATGCTCTTGCAAGTCCTATTCTCTGCTTTTCTCCCGCGCTGAGATTATCTCCCGAGAGACCGACTTTAGAGTGATAACCGTTAGGCAAACTCATAATCAAATCGTGTACCGACGCTTTTTTACAAGCATCTTGCATTTCTTCAATAGTAGCGTCGGGCTTTGCCAATCTGAGATTTTCCTCGACGGTATCGTCGAAAAGATAGGTGCTCTGACTTACCATAGTGACATTCTTTAGCAGACTGCGTGTATTGATATGTTCAATATCTTCGCCTCCGTATTCGATACTTCCGCCGTCCTTTTGCCAAAATCTCAATAGCAACTTGAGAAGAGTGGACTTTCCGCAACCGCTTTCGCCTACGATACCCACTATCTCTCCTTTACGCGCGCACATATCAATATCTTTTAATACCGCAATATTTTTGTCGTATCCAAAAGTCAAATCTTTGATTTCAAGCGAGCTGAAATGCATATCTTTTGCGTTTTCTATTGGCAGCACGGCAGGTTGTTCTTCTATAAGATCAAGTACCCTATCTCCAGACGCAAAAGTTTGAGTCAAATTACCCGGCAGCGCCGATATTGCTATCACAGGTCCAAAACTGCCAAATATCGCGACTACGGCAACTATCATAGCCCCAATAGAAATCATATCCTGCGTATAGAGTACTACTCCGACAAAAAGCGATATTATTATGAACAATGATACCGCAAGTTCTGTCACCGCGCTTGCATTTACGATATTTTTCTTCATACCGTAAGCGAGGTCAAGCAACTCGTCGGATTTTCTATCGACCTGTTTTTTTCTTTCCTCACCCGCATTGTGATAGATAATATCCTTGATACCCTTGATACTGTCCATAAAATAAGCGTTGAAAAGCGAAAAAGAACGCCTATACTCCACGCCGCCTCTTTTGAGCAACTTTGAAGATATGAGCGGCAATGCGATGCCTATCGTCAAGTAACCTACGACAGCAACGAGCGCAAGATAAGGGCTTGCGACAATTCCCACAAAAACCGCCGCTGCAAGCGACACCAAAACGGCTATGCAGATGGGCGACACGGTATGAGCGTAAAATACTTCAAGAGTTTCAATGTCTGAAGTTATCATTGCTATGATGCTCCCCTTTTTCTTACTCTCTAACTTGGCAGGACAAAGCCTTCTCAATGCTTTGAATATCTTGTCGCGCAATGTCGCCAAAAGTTTGAAGGCAATAAAGTGATTAGAGTACTGCTCAAAGTATCTCAAAAGTCCTCTCAGAACTCCACACCCAACCGCAAGTCCTATAATAAGTCCATAGGACATCGCAATATTTTCGCCAAGCGCTTTTGCAACTCCTACCGCTCCCAAGACAGTAACACCCATTGCGCTGATAAATCCCAAAGAGCCGTTGAATACCGCCAAAATCATTATGTACGCAAGCGAGCCAAGCAACGCGATAAGCCCTGCCATAACCTTTATACCGCTTCTTCTCAAAGGCTTATCTTTCATAATTCCGCCTCCGTTTTGACTTGTTTGTATCCCTCTTCGAGCATCTTTTGCGTCATATAAAGTCTGCCGTATTCTCCATCATTTTCGCAAAGCTGTATATGCGTTCCCTCTTCAACGACGCTTCCGCCTGACAACATATATATCCTATCAGCGTTGACAACATTGGCAAGCCTATGCGATATCACAATCACTGTTGCTTCTTTTGCAAGGCCCTCGACCTCGCGCATAATAATTGCTTCGCTCTCTATATCTATATTTGACGTAGCCTCGTCAAATATGTAGATACTCTTCTTTGCGACCAAGTTGACAGCCAATGCAAGGCGCTGTCTCTGTCCGCCCGATATATTTTCGCCGTCTTCGCTTATAATCTTTTCAAGTCCACCGTTTTGCATTACATAGTCGTAAAGATTGACTTTCTTAAGCGCCTCAAAAATCTCCTCTTGCGTGACGTCCTTATTTGCCATACGGAAATTGTCAAGTATGCTTTCATTGAAAATATACGTATTGTAACTCACCACGCCAAGGCGCGAATAGTAATCGTCTCTTGACAAAGACGTCAACGACTTGCCGCCTATCGTAATGCTGCCTTGGCAAGGTCGCAATGCGCCCGCTATAAGATTGACGACAGTAGACTTACCGCTTCCGCTCTCTCCGACTATAGCAGTCATTCCTTTATTAAAAGTCATATCCACGTTTTGAAGTACGTTTCGCTTTCCGTCATATGAAAAATCCACACCTTTAACTTCCAAGATGCAACCTTCAACCTTTTCCTCTCCCCATTTAGGCAATTGAGCATTCAACAGTCCACAAATCTTTTTGCCTGCGCTTGCTCCGTTCATTGCAACGTGGAATGCGCTGCCAAGCGCGCGAAGCGGCAAGAAAAATTCAACTGCGACCAATACCAAAAACAGCGCCATAATGGGATTAAGCCCTCTTTGGGCAACTCCCCATATCGCGACGGCGATTCCTGCGCCTGCGCCGCCGTAAGCCACAAGATCCATAATCGTCGTGCTTGCAAGTTGCATTACCAGTACTTTCATAGTTATCTTGCGAAAGTCCTCAGACTTTGCGTTCATTTTGTCATTATAGACTCCGTCTGCCGAAAAAATCTTGAGTTCTTTAAGTCCCTGAACACAATCCAAAAATCCGTCGCCCATTGAGATATACTTGCCCCAATATTTTGCGAATATCTTCTTTGCATACTTGGACACCGCCACTATAGATATAGGGATAAGCGGTACGCACGCCAAGAGTACCAGTGCCGTCTGCCAGTCTATGAATACGCATATGATAAAAAGAATAATAGGCGCGATCATTGAATAAAAGAATTGCGGAAGGTAGGACGAATAGTATAAATCAAGTTGCTCTACTCCTTCTATACTTACTTGCGTAAGTCCCGCAATATTCATACCTTCCACACTTTTCAATCCCATTTTGAGCGTCTTGTCATAGACTTTTTGTCTAAGTTGTTTTTTTACCCTTGCGCCAAGCGACGCTTTTATCCTGCCTCCCAATATGCTCAAACACATTCTTAAAAGCGCCCCGACAACCAACAAAAATACAGGCTTTAGATACTCTTTTAACTCATTGCCTTTATACGCAAGTCCTATTACCCAACATATACAAGCCGTGATGCCCATATTGACAATAAGCCCCAATATGGACACAAAAATCACTTTTGCAATATCCTTTTTGTCATCTAATAACTTGAATAAATCTTTATCCAACATATAAATAACTCCCGACTTTAGTTGTTTCCGCTTGCGCCGTCATCCTTATTTATCGCGTTGTTGCCGATAAGCGCTGATTTTGACAAATCGACTTTTATTGAAAACGCAACGTCTTTATTCATAAGAGATACTTTGCCAGTCATTGCAAGACTTGTATCTAAATTTTCCCTGTCGATCTTGAATTGATAACCGTACATTCCGCTCTCTTCAACGCGCTGTCCCAACTCTCCGTTGAGTTTGACGTCGGAAAAGGCGGTGTTCTTGCAATAAAAAGTCAACGTATACTCTCCGTCGCTTATAGCAAGTTTGATCTTTTCATAACAGTTGGAGCCGATCATACTCTTGCCCATAGCGCTTGTGTCGCCTATTTCGTACTCAATTGCATAAATTCCGCCGGAATATTCATCGATATCGTAAATTTGTCCATAAGTTCTTCCGAATTTATCCTGACCGCTTTCGCTATCCAATCCGGAATTGTCACAACCGACAAAAGCCGCTATGACTGCGCACATTATGCAGATTACTGATACGCCTATAAAAATCTTCTTTTTCATATTAATCTCCTTTTTTGTCAACTTGGTTTGATTTATTTTCTTCTTTTTTTGCCTTACGCTTAAACTTAAATGTTTCCAAAATATGCTTAATGGCTACAATTGGGTGATAAAACATAATTCTCGGTCCAGAAAATTTCATAACTTGAGAAATCTTTTCCCGCATAGACGGCTTGTAGCAATGTATTTTGCAATTTGAGCAAAACGTCTTTTGATCCCCAAACGGACACTTTTCGCGGCGAACTCGAGCATAGTCGGCAAGTTGAGCGCATTCTTTGCAGAGCCCCTGCTTTTGCTTATGCTTTTTTCTGCAATACAATTGGATCATAAGATTGACCACTTCAATGTCTTTGTCCTTCTGC
>WSNH01000023.1 GCA_013316135.1 Clostridia bacterium | reverse complement strand
AGAGCGTCAGTCGGCATAGCCGAACGCAAATACAAAAATCTTAGGAGGCAAAAAATGTTAAAAGCGTATGTAATCGGTAGGTTAGTGAAAAAACCAGAATTACAAAAAACAAAAAACGACAAGTCAATCTGTGAGTTTGACATTGCCGCAACAAATCGAGGTAACGATGACCAAGTCAACTATTTGGCGGTGGTAGTATCGGGCGTTATGGCTGAGAACGTGGTCAAGTATCTTGACAAGGGCAGTAAGGTTGCTGTATCTGGCGACTTGCTCATAGAAAGGTATGAACGTCAAGATAAGAGCAAGGGAACAAGTGTAAAAATTCAATTCCCTGAGAACGTTGAATTTTTGGACGGAAAGAAAGGTGCAGCAAATGACGCAGCAGATTCCGCCGACGACGGTGCAACAGCCGATGAATCGTTGCCGTATTAGGAGGTTGAAATGAACGTTATAAAAATAAACCTTGAGTCTGACAACGAAATATCCGTTGAAGTACCGCAAGGAACAGTAAATATTGCCGACGTTCTATCGGATGAAAAAACGGAGGCTTAACGATATGAGTACAAGAAGTTATATATGCGCTAAGCAACCAGATGGAACGTATAAAGGGGTATATTGTCATTATGACGGATATCTCGAATACAACGGAGCAATGTTGCTTGATTTTTATCCAACGAAAGAAGATGCAGATAAAATCTTGCAACTTGGCAGTTTATCAACGTTAAAAGAAAAATTGGAGCCGGATCCGGGAACGGAACACTCGTTTGAAAATAGACAATCAGACGTAACCGTTGCCTATGGCCGAGATAGAGGTGAAACTGACGTTGAGGCAGTAACAGTAGATTTCAAGGAGTTAAATAAGCCAGAAAGTTGGATTGATTATATCTATATTCACGATGGTGAAAAGTGGAAATATTTTGAGAATGGCAAATTTGACAACGGCTTTAGAGACGTTGACGAGGATCTTCAGCATATTTGGCAGGATCACGGTTTTGATGAGCGCCACAAAGGCTTCTACGGTGCAGTAACCGATGACGAGTATGATTCAGTTAGAAGGACGTTAGCACAAGAAAAAATAGAAGAGAGGAAGGTGGACGAAGCCAAGAAGGAAGAACCGAAGAAAGTAGACAAGAAAGAAACAACGTCGAGTTGGCAAAAAGTTCAAGAGAATAGACAAAAACTCATAGACCAAATTCGTGCCGAAATATCCAAAGGCAATTTGGAGTGGCATCACTATTTAAGTGGAAAAGCATTACCCCATAACGGTGAGACGTCGAGACCTTATCAAGGTGCTAATCGACTTTATTTGGCATTGAGCGCAGCCGTGCAAGGCTTCGATGATCCAAGATGGTATACATTTAATCAAGTCGAGAAAATGGGATTGAAGATTGAAAAGGGTCAAAAGGGAACACGCATCGAAAAGTTTACCGTGTGGGATAAACTTGCAAAAAAGGAAATCCGCACAAGAAAAGACCTTGACGAGATAACGGCGGGCTTGAGCGAAGAAGAACGTAAGCAATACGAGAAAGATAACTTGACCGTTTACATAAATCAATACGTTGTATTTAACGGACAACAAGTCAAAGGACTTGAAAAGTTTGTTGCGCCGACGTTGGATGAGAGCCAAAAAGACGAACGTTGCGAGAGAATATTGGAGCAAAGTTTTGTGCCGATTGAATATTCTCAATCGAGAACAACCGCATCGTATGATTTAATCGAAGATAAAATCAATATGCCATTGAGGGATAAATTCATCTCAACGGACGAATTGTACGGCACGGCCTTCCACGAAATGTCGCACGCGACCGGGGCAAAGACCAGATTAAACCGTAACTTTGAAAACTTTGACGGTTTCGGTTCGGAGTCTTATGCAAGAGAAGAAGTCGTAGCCGAATTGAGTTCATTGTTTTTGCAACAGGATTTAGGCGTAGACCTAAAGAGAGCAGCAATCCAGAATAGCGCAGCGTATATCCAAGCGTGGGAAAAAGTATTGGCAAAGCCAGACGAATTTTTTAGAGCCATTGCCGCAGCGGACAAGGCGTCTAAATATATTATAGAAAATTGCTCTCAAGCGCAAAAACAAGAACAAGAAACTTCTCAGATTCAAGGCTCCGATAAAGACTTGCATAAGAATACGCTCGTCGTAAATTTCTACGCCGGTCCCGGAGCCGGGAAAACTACGGCCGCACTAGAAGTTACGGCGGCGCTTAAAAAAGCCGGCTACGACGTAGAGTACGTTCCGGAGTATGCAAAGGAACTTGTAAGAGAAGGAAAGTTGGATATGCTCGACGATCAAAAAATTGTAATCGACGAGCAGTATAAACGTCTTCATAATATGGCAGTCAGTGGCGTTCAAATAGTAGTCACCGATTCACCGGTGTTACTTGGCCAAGTATATGGACAAGGTAAAATCGACGAAGCATACCATAACAAAATACGTGAGTATTACGACAGTTTTGACAACTTTAATCTCCGTGTTGTCCGGGCGGAAGGTCCGTATCAACAAGAGGGCAGAGTTGAGAACGAAGCGCAAGCCAAAGAACTTGACGATCGTATCAAAGCAATGCTCAAAGAAAACAAAGTTTTCTATGGCAATTATCAAAGAGATGAGATAGAGAAGACTGTAGAACGTATCTCGCAAACGTACAATCGTCTGTATGGTGAACACAAAGAAAAAAAAGAAGAAGACACAAAAGCCTTTAATAGAGATGAACATATAGACGAAGCAGTTGCAGGCTATATGTTGGAGAATCCTAATAAATCTTTACGAGATAGTATGTACGACGTGGTACAAATGTCTGACGACACCGTTGAAGAATATGCGGACAAATATCGTGCTGAGAAACAGCCGATAATGGTCCCCAGTCAACTCGAAGGTTGGTCAGATTGGTCAACCGAGGAAATAAAAAATAAGGAGGCGAGAGAAGCGGCTGAATGGCTTTTAAAGAACCATTTAGAGAATGAAAAAGACGTTAAGAATGCATTTTATTGTAGGCAAACGTCATCTATGTCCGACGACCCGAGAGCCGAAGAAAATGACGAACAAACAATCTTAAGAGTGGCTAACTATTACAAAGGCAAAATCGGTGGAGCCCAAGAGCAAGTTTCAAAGCAGGCAAATCAAACTGAAAAGTCCAATAAAGAAAACCTTTTATCGCCACGTGAATATTACGCACAGAAGAACGCAAAACGTCTTGATGACCTTAATGCTAACGTTCCTCAAGAGATGAAGGATCTCAAAAATTGGTGCGCTTTCAAAACTTACTATGACGGAGCCACTGGCAAGAAGAAAAAAATTATCCTTTCGCCAGAAACGGGCGAGTGGGCGAAATGCAACGAGCCGGCAACGTGGTCAACTTACGAGAAGGCAATGCAGTTCGCAAAGGAGCGGAACTGTGAAGGACTTAGTTTTGCTTTGGATCTACAAAACCGTATTGCGTGCGTTGACTTAGATCATTGCATTGGAGACAAGGGAATGCGTTCGAATCTTTGTTGGAATATTTTGAATGCAGCGCCGAATACTTACGCTGAGAAAAGTGTGTCCGGCAAAGGCGTACACGTATTTTTTAAGGCAGATAACGTCACGCTTGGTTGCAATATTAAAGACGACGTGAAGGGACTTGAATGTTACGACAGGAGCAAGTTTATATCGATGACCGGCAATGTCATAAGTAAGACCACCGCCATCGAAGACAAGCCACAAAAACTCATAGACCTTGTACGTGAGGAATTGGGACCAAGTCAACGTAGCGAAACGTCGGATAATCAAACAGTACGAAAATCAAGCGGCACGCCGTTTATGTTTGATTCTGAAGTTGTTGAGGCAATAAAGAGAAGTAAAGCAGGCCCCGACTTTGAAAGATTGTATCGAGGCGAGGATCTTTGCGGAGATAAATCTAAGAGCGATGCCAAGTTAATGAGTATGCTTGCGTTCTTTACCGATTGCAATCCAAGTCAGATGAAATCTATATTTGAATCGTCCGGCTTGTATCGAGAAAGCAAGGGCGAGAAGTACGTAGATCGTACAATTGATTTTGCTATAAGGTCGTTAAAGACCCGTCCTTCGAATTTGGGGAAAAGCAATACAAAGCAGCAACAAAAGGCAAGTGGCAGTCAAAAAACAAAATAACCCCAAGTTTTTCTTGTGCTCACTTGCCCGCATAGCGGGCCAACCGCCGTCACTCGGTTATTGCCGTGTGACGGCGCGGCCGGGTGGACACAGGTAAGAAGGAGAAGGATGATGAAAAGAGGAGTATTAGTATTCGACAAGGAATCGAATAGGTACGATATCCGCTTTGGCTTTGAAGACTATTATGGCGGATTGCATTGTGGTGATAGTTTTGAAGTATTTGTAAATGGGAAGTGGATACCCACTCGTATTGAAATGAATTGTGTAAGCAATGGTTGGTACTTAGTGGATATCTATGTTATCGATCTTAGCGGATTGGCAGTAAGGATATAGCAAGGAACGGATAAAGCGCCAAACGGCGCAACTGAATGAATGTAAACACAGGTACACCTCAAGCGAGGTGTAAAAAAAGGCTGTAAACACAGGAAGCAGGATAAGCGGGTGTGACACTTTTGCGAATTTTCGCCACATTATTACACAGTAATAAAAAGGTGTCACAGCCCTTGAAGAAACTGTCACTACGAGTGACAGTAAAAAAACAACTTGGAAACCAAGTTTTTTAGGGAGTGAACACAATGGAAAATAGGACTGTCCAAAAGCGAATTAGAATTTACGAAGAAAGTCTTTGGCAGTATATAGACAAACTGCTTAGGGTAGAGCCTTTCGATGGAAATTTTAACGAAGTGATAAATCAAGCATTAAAAATTGGACTTCCAAGGCTTTACGAATTGACGTTCGACCCGAAGGAATACTACAAGCGGTTAAGCCAAGAAGAAGTCGAAACCGAGGTAACTAGGGAAATAAAAGATTTGTCTTTAACTGTTGACGAGGTGAGTGTCCAAGTTGGAATCATAAAATATTTGCTCTCGATTTTATTCAACATAGAGGGACACAAACTAGAGGGCAAGGTCTTGACCGTGGATATGCTTGAGAGCGGAATATTCGCCTCGTTACCAAAGAACTTGCAAGAGATTGAAAACACGATGATAGAGAACACAAGGAAAAATAGGAGTAGTAAGAAATGAGCGTAGTTTTTAATATATCATACACACCAGCACAACCGAAGAAAAATGCGACGGAGTTCCAGGCGGTAGAGTGGAAGAACGAAAGGGCTTTTTATGACCTATCGGCTGACTATAACTACGTTACCTATTCTCTCAATGGTCAAAAGACGGCAAAACACAAGGATTATTTGGACTATATGGAGAAGGATACTGGGGCGTTTAATCTTGATAGACCGTTGACGCCAGAGAACGTTAAGGATATCAAAGAACGTCTCAAGAAGTCGAAGTCGATAATTTGGCACGGTTTTATATCTTTTGACAAAGAGACAAGCGCTGCATTTACTACGCCGGAACAAGCACGTAAATTTTTAAAACAAACGATGGGCGCTTTGTTCGAAAATTCGCATCTTGACAAAGACAACATAGAAATAATGGCGAGTTTGCACGTTGACCGTTCCCATCATCACCATATACACTTTGAGTTTTGGGAAAAGGATCCAAAGCGTCTTGATAAGAAGAACGGTGAGAAAAAATTCACGCAAAAGGGGTGTTTTAATCAAAGGTGCATAGATAATTACTTGATAGCGTCAAGTTTGGCGCTCGAGGACAACAAGAATGATTTTCACATTGCTCGAGACAATGCATTGGCAAGGCTCAAGGAACTTATGCCACAGCATAAGAATAAGCAAAGTGAAATTGGCGCTAAATTGGCAGAAGTTGCAAGCATTTTGCCACGTAGCGGAAGGCTTGGATATAATAGCGATAATATGTCAGCCTTGAGAGAGCAGGTAGACAAGGCAGTAGATTATATAGTTGCTAGAGACGATAAATTGAAACAATTTGTACGTGAAACGTATGGAGAGATAATAAAGAGAGAGAATCGAGCGCAAGAATTGGCGAAAGCAAACAAGATACTTTGGACTCAAGGTGGAAGATTTAAGCCAGAGGAAATCGAAGGCAAGTTGACTGAAGAGCAAATGAAGAAGTTTGCATTGAGTAATAAATTTGCTTGCGTAGATAAACTGCGTCCAGAGTTTAGGGCAAGGCTTGGACAGATTGTAATAAACGCTGCAAAATGGATTAAAGAGAAGAAAGTAGCAAATGCGAAGAATTGCCGAAACGCTGGCAAGAATGCTATGAGAATTGCCGCTAGAAGAGATGCAATGATGATAAAGCGAGATGTCAAAAAATTCATTTATGGACTTGAGCAAACGCTGTGTAATATCCGTACTGATTTTACACCGTTGTTGCATCAAGCAGAATTTGAGATAGCGCAATCACAAAGAAAATACAAATAGGGAGTATATAAAGCAATGGGTGAGTATAAGAGAATAACAAAGCAAGACTGTGATGGAGATTGGTATGTAGAGTATGAGAATGGTGACATCACACTAGCACCAAGTAGAGCTTCGCAAGACGTATTTAAATATCTTGCTGAACTAGAGAACAAGATTGAGATGCTATGGCGATATTTTAAAGTATCCAGATAAATGATGAATAATTAGGAGAATAAATTATGAAGAATGTAAATTGGAAATTTAAATTGACTTTTGCGGCAGTCCTTGGAACAATGGTAGCCGTTATTGTCGGGGTCATAATGACCTTAATAAGGTTTAAAGGAAAGATTTCTATGCAAGCGTATTTTTCGACGCTCGGCAAAGGAAGTTATTGGCTTTTGTTGTTTGTAGTATTTGTTGCTATTGGAACTTGGTTTTTGGCGGAGCACCGCATAAGAGCCGATAAAGATGTTGTGAAAGATAACGAAGGCGAAACCAGTGAACTTATGAGCATTAGTGATATAAAGAAAAGTAAGGATTTTGTTGTCGCAGATTTTTCCGATCTTCCAAATATCAAGGATGGGATTGTGCTACAAGCTAGAAAGGCTAAAAATAATATAAAGGTTGTTATGTCGAGCAAGCCTAATCACGTTCTAGTAATAGGAACAACCGGTGCAGGTAAGACGCAAGGCTTTATAAATCCTACGATTCAAGTATTGATGCAGACAAAGACAAAACCGTCAGTCGTCATTACTGATCCAAAAGGAGAGTTGTTTGATACACACGCTGCAGCATTTCTACAAAAAGGCTATAAGGTTTTGGAGTTAGACTTGGATCAACCATATTATTCAAGCAAGTGGAATCCGTTTGACGTGCTTAGGGAGAGAATAGATAAAATCAATAAATTAAACGTTGACGGAGATTCAGAAGAAACGAAGGTCAAAATTCAAATTTTGCGTGATGAAATATACGAGTTGGCAAAAGACTTGACGGATGCAATCTGTCCGCTTGAGAAATCTTCAGATATGGGATGGCAGTTAGGCGCTAGGTCTTTAGTCAACGCTATTGTCCTTGCATTGTGTGAAGACTATGAGGATGGATTGTTTGAGAGCAAGCAATTTGGCTTTGCGACATTGTATCACATAGTATTTGATTATCTTTCTGCGGATGACACTGTGTTGAAAGATTACTTATATGAGAGTAGAGATCTAAACTCAAAAGTTAAGGGATTGGCGAAACAAGTATTGGAGACACAAGAAAAGACTTTGACAAGTTATCTATCTGAAGTATATAAGCACGTTGAATGGTTGAGTGACTCTGGCATTTTGTCAATGACATCAGGCTCAGATATAGATTTATATTCAATGGACGAGCAACCAACAGCGCTATTCTTAAAAATACCGGACGAGAAGAAAACTCGACATAGACTTGTAACGCTTTTGATCACTCAAATGTACAAGACTCTTGTAGATAAGACCAAGCGCAATAAGGCGAGTGGTGAGACTGAAGAATTGGAGTTGAAGAGGACAGTATATTTCTTGTTGGACGAATTTGGCAATTTGCCGGCATTTAATGACCTTGCCGGAATGATTACTGTCGGTCGTAGTAGAAGGATGTTCTTTGAGATGGTAGTACAGAATTATGCGCAGTTGGCAAATAAATACGGCAAAGAAGTAGCAGATATAGTCAAGTCGCAGTGTGGTACTAAAATCTTTCTTGGCTCTGACGATGCCAATACTATCAATGAGTTTAGTTCAATTTGCGGTAAAAAGATTGTCGCGAATTCTAATATTACAACGTCGTATCAGCAAAATTCGGCGTCGACAGGCACAGGCGTAAAAGAAATACCGCTTATTTATCCAACGGAATTAAAAAATCTTAATTCAGGAGATAGTTTTGGTAACGCAGTCGTTTTGCCGTTTGGGCATTTTGCGTTCAAGAGTAAATATACACCGTCGTATCAGTGTTCAAAAATTTATATAATGAAAGCGCCACCGCAGAGTTTAAAGCAAGCGCACTATTATGATGAGATGGATCACGTCTTTGACATCACAAGCAAAATAGCAAGAGACAATGCTATTCGTGAAGAGATGAAGAAAATGGAAGATGAGTTGAGGGCAATGCAAGAACAGCAACAAGCCAAGAAACCTAGCGCGATGTCGTCAGCAAACAAGTCCGACATTTTGCTTGAGCAGGTCAATGTGTTAAAGCAATTCTTGCCGGAAGAGATGGCGGACTTTGAGACATTGGATTTGGACACTCAATTGGCAAAATTAGCTGAATTAAAAAGTAAGGCAGGGAGTATGGAATTGATTTTTAAAATAACTGATTTAGAAATAAGACTTAAAAATAGTGAGGTGAAGACAAATGACAAATAGAAAAATTAAAGTAGTTATTGGTATGGCGTTACTGTGTGTGGTGCTTTGTCTGGTGGGAGTTATTTCTCAGCAGTTCGGGCAACTGCAGATTGCCTTTGCTGAACAAACAAAATCAATGAATATTACAACTACGCTGACAGGAATAAACTCGTCTTCATATTTTAAATTCAATGATCGTTATAATGCAAACGGTTACAATAACGTAGGAAACTATTTCAGCGGAAGTTTAGTTCAAAAAAATTCAGGAGTGTTTATAGATTATACTTTGACGATTACGTGCAGTGACACGAAGGCTATCTCAAGCGCCAACAATGGAGATTATTATTACAGTTCTGACTATAAATTATCCGCAGATTCTAAGGATGAAAAAGCGTTGATCTTAGTCTTTGGCAGTAACAAAGAAAGCGATTATCAAGGTTTATTGTCATATGCAAATAAATCTTCAACGGAGTTAAAGGGCACAGTTATTAAATCGGATAATACTATTACAAGAGACGGCAAGTCGTCGGTCACATTAGAATTTAATACCGGATTTGACTATATATGGTATCAAATTGTATATCAGTGGACTCCAACGTTACAGCATAATAACTCATATCTCGTTGCAGGACAAAGTGAGATAATTGCTGCAGACAGAACTGCCCCGACTGGTACTCTTATAGGAGTGAATGATGGTGGTATAACAAACTCTGACGTAAGATTTACATGGAGCGAAGAAAATTGCAGTGCTACTTTAAATGGCAATTCGTATTCTTCAAATAGCAACATAAGTGCCGAAGGACGTCATACGATAGAATTAACTGACGCTGTCGGGAATGCTAATAGATATTATTTTACTATAGATAAGACTAAGCCTACGCTGTCTTGCTCTGATGGTGTAGCATTGTCGTCTTATACAAATAAGTTGGCAACGGTATCGGCAAGCGACACGTACTTTTCCAAATTGTATTATAAACAACCTGATTGGACAGGATGGAGTTCTGTAACGTCGAAAAGTTTTAAAATCAGTGCAGTGAATGGTTTATGGCAGTTTTATGCAACTGACACTGCGGGCAACCAATCGGACATTTTTTCATTTACATACGATAACGTGGCGCCAGAAGTAGGTATGCGAAAAGCGGATGGAACGGCGTTCGCCGACGGAGCGTGGGTAAACCAGGGCGTATATTTTGACGTTAAAGACAGTGTTGGGATGAAGTCGACTAAACTCTATGAGCAAATTGGCGGTAATTGGCAGGTCATCAACGGCGATTACATTAGCGGATCGATATATTTTGACAACAGAAATCCTGGCGTCTTATATGGAAGCCGCCAATCGGCGCTTAACGCTATAATCGACGTTGAGAACAATCGCTTGAAGTCAAAGTCGAATTGGGAAACGATAGCGAATGATAATAGGATAATTGCGCCGGGACAAATTGATTACGTAATGAACGGAGCCGACTATTGGGAGTATGCAACAAGTAACGGCGAAATTTATGTATTTTTTATTCAGTCAGATATAAATGAGTTTATCAGATCACGAGCTACAAATTATTTAGGTAGTTCAGCGAGAGATATGTTTCAAAAGGAAGGATATTTTAAAATCGAAGGTGAGGATATTGCGGGAAATGTAACGAGCAAGACGTTTAGAATAAAGTTGACGGCGCCGACGTTGGAAATCGAGCCGTCGGGGTATGCGAACAAAATCCGTTATAAAGTAACGGATGAAAGCGGTTTGACCACTTACGTTAAAGTCGACAACGGAGAATGGATCCGTCAGGACGGTAATGATTTGACGTTTGGACCAGAACATTCAGATGGCACGTATTATTTTAAGACTATTGATGCGGCAGGAAACACTGTGACGGCGTCAGTAGTATTAGATACGACTGCGCCGACATTGATGCTTAAGAAAAACGGCAATATCGTGATATCCGATTTATATGTTAATGCACGCGACATAGTTGTATTTGCAATCGAGGATAAAAATAGTGCCGGCCGAGTAGAACTGGACGGCGTCGAGTATTCATCGTTGCCAGCAGTATCAACGCTTTCCGATGGATTGCACGAAATTTTCGCTTTGGATAAAGCCGGGAACAAAAGTACAGCGTTTAGATTTATAGTAGACAACGTCGCGCCGACATTGAGTATAGAAGAGTTGGATGGTACTGCAATTTTGCAGGATGAAACAAGTCTTGGATATTACACGAACGAAGCAGTCAGATTTGCATCGGAAGATCCGAACTTCGCTTTTCTTTGTGTTTACCTTAATGATTCGCTTATTTATAAAGAAAATGCTGTCAGTATTGATTTTCCTGCGATTGAGACAAATTTCGGTACATATAGAATTTATGCCGAAGATCTTGCTGGTAATCGTTCGGAAGAAAAGTTGTTGATCATGCAAGTAATTTCCGATTTTGGTAACTTACAAAATGCATATAAGAGTTTTAAGATAAATGCTTGGTATGAAGTTACGTTGCCGGCATACATCTTTGGGACAAGCCCAACGGAGGCGGATATATCCGGAAGATATTCGTTTGAAAGATATGACGATGCTTATTCTTGGAGTTTAGCGATGGAAGAGCGCTATCGTGTTCAAAAGGTATCTAATGGTTGGATATATGTATCGGCAACAAATGAAAGCGTATCGCAAGTATATACTGCGCGTGAAGATTTAAATAAAGTATTGATTAAATATGCAAGTCGATATGTAAGCGCAAGAAAAGTGGCATCATCGTCCGGAAACGACAACTATTATACGATCAAAGATGAGGACGGCCGCAATGATGAGTATGCATTTGTGCGACAGTCCTTGACGTTGCCTGGATATATGTTTGAGTATAAAGATTATGAATTGTTGCAGATTCGCAGTGCTTTTGCGTATAAGCGCACTGCAGCTGCATTAGCCCCTACATTCACGACGTTAACATATTTAGCGGATGATTTTGCATTGCAAGAAAATAAGACTATTAGGATTTATCCTGGAACGTCAATTAAAGAAGCCTTGGAAAGCAATAATATGTATAAACAAGGTTATTATTTGGTAAACGAACAGGACTTATGCGGAAACTCTCAGAAGTATGTCGTTTACATTGATATTGAATCGCCGAAGATCCGCGCAGAGATTGAGCAAGGTGACAGCACAAAGAAAGAAGTGATATTCGATAAAGATTTTGCGGAAGATAACGCCAATGTCTTTTATTACTTATCTTTTAGATTTG
>WSNH01000022.1 GCA_013316135.1 Clostridia bacterium | reverse complement strand
TACGCGATTCCAGTGTCTGAATTCGCTGTTTATTTCGTTGTATGAATAGAATACCGTCAGCGTATCTATTTCGCAACGCCACGATTTTATATATCAACGGCTATACCACGTTCCAACAAAAAGAATTGTCCGACAGTTTTATACCAAAAGGCTACGGCGTGATAAGTTTTGACTATCTAGGTGTTTCCGACAAGCCAAAGTATACTGTATATCCCAAGTCTTTGGACTTTGCCAACTTCGCTCATAGCAAACATCACCTTGACTCATACGTCGAGTCCCCTAAGGATTCTTGCGTATATGTGTGGAGTAAGATTTGCCGCAATGTAATTACTTTTATTAAAAAACTTCTCGGAGACGACAATAAGATATATCTGCGCTCTTCTATGGAAGGCGGCAATATACTCTGGCAAGTCGCAGGTATGGACAAAAGAGTGGATGGAATTATTACCACCAACAACGCAGGTTGGACGGAATTCAAAGGACTTTTTAGATTTTCGGGAAGCGCCGATGAATTTGATTTCAGAGAAGACAAACTGCAATGGATTAGCGCCTGCACTCCGCAAGCGTATGCAAAATTCGTCACCTGCCCGGTGCTGTATCTGTCAGGCACCAACACCAATCTCACAAGCGTGGACAGAGTGGAAAAAACTCTAGACTTGACTATGAACAACGGCAACAACAGAGTTTGTCTCTGCGCCAATCTTTCCAATACCATTAACAACAACGCGCGAAATACGACGGCGTCTTGGCTCGATAACGTATATCACGGAAAAAATATGCCAAAGTCGCCCACCCTGTCTTTTGAAGTAAGCGACGGCAAAGCGTTGGCAAAGATGGGATATGACGACAGTTGCGAAATAGATACGCTGACGGTATTCTATTCATACAACGAAATAAACAGCGAATTCAGACACTGGAATCGCGTACTTATATCCTCCGGAAATCCAATCGCAGAAATACCTGCGCGCATAGGCGATACCAAAATATTCGCATATTCCGCCGTACGCTATAAGGACGGTCAATACTTCACTTCTATGCCTCAAATGCTCAACTTGGAAAAGGTAAAAGTCAATATGATTTCGCCAAAGCGTACGCGAATAATTTATGAACGCAAACAAGGTCTCAACGTGTGGGCTGTGGACAATATCACAGGCGCGTCGGATATGCCGGAACTTAAGATAGGCGCTTGCGACATATTCGGCGTAACCGCGGGCAAAGGAAATCTGTCGACTTATTATATCAGCGATAAAAATTTCGAGCGCAAAGAAACGAGTATTTTGCAATTCGACTGCTATAGCGAAAGTGACAGAACGCTCGTCGTCGAACTGAGTGTGGAGACCGACGATTTTTCGTACGAGTCGTATAGAGTAAGCGTAAAAGTCACCGGAGGCGAATGGCAAAAAATCGCTTTGTCGCATACGGATTTCAAGACGAAAGACAGAGTTGCGCTCAAAGACTGGAACCGCGTCAAAAAACTTTCCTATATTGACATCGACAATACCTTGATAAACAATATAATTTGGATATAATGCTATGATTAAATTGAGCGAAATCAATCAGTCTGACAAAGTGATAACCAAAAAAAATCATCCGTGCGGAAACAACGTCTGGACAATCTTGCAAAAAGGCGTAGACTTCAAAATCCAATGCGACAAATGCAAGCATACCGTGATAATTTCCGCCGAAAATTTTAAAAAATCCGTCAAGAGCATCTTGGAGCAAAAATAATGGAGCAAAACTCTCAACCGCAGGTAGAAAAATACACACACATCGACAAACCGAAAAAACAGTCGGGGGCAAAATGGCTCAACGTAATTTTGATATTGATAATATGCGTATTGGTCGTTACTCTGATCATCTTCACCACTACTCTGACGACGATTACGGTAGACGGCAAGAGTATGTTTCCCACGCTTGTGGACGGAGACAGGCTAATGCTTCTCAAACACAGTTATACTCTCGAACGCGGAGATATGATAGTATTTAAGAGAGAAAATCGCAACAATGTCAAACGTATATTAGGTCTTGAAGGCGACGTGATAAAGTTTGATTTTGAGAATATGACGTGGATAGTCAACGACCAGCCCTATGCCGAAGAATATGTAGAGGGCGGTTATAGCGAAAATTATTTCTCTATGTCACCCTCCGGAATGGAAATCTTCACAGAAGAGGGGCTGACCGTTCCGCAAGGACACGTATTCGTGTTGGGAGACAATCGCAATATTCAAGGCGGAGGCGTATCTATGGACTCGCATATCTACGGCGCTCTGGATATGTCAAATATAATAGGAAAAGTAATAAAAATTTTTTAGGAGAAAAAATGAAAGCAATAGTTTCGGTAATAGGCAAAGATAAGAAAGGCATAATCGCAAAGGTCTCAACGGCTCTTTATGAGATGAATATCAATATCGAAGATATATCTCAAACGATTATGCAGGATTACTTCACAATGATTATGGCGGTGGATACAAGCGAGTGCCCCCTTAAGTTCGACGGCATCGTGGACAAACTCAACAAACTTGCAAAAGACACGCATTTGGAGATACATATTCAACTTCAAAGTATCTTTGACAGTATGCACAAAATCGACACCGATAAGAAAGGACTTTGATTATGTACTCAAGCAACGAAATTATAGAAACGATAAATATGATTTCCCAACAGCACCTCGACATGCGTACTATCACGTTGGGCATATCTCTATTTGATTGCATTACCGACAGCAAACAACGCACTTGCGATAAGATTTATGACAAGATTATGTCAAAGGCGAGCAACCTCGTCAAGATAGGCAACGATATTTCAAGCGAACTTGGCATACCAATCGTCAACAAACGTATATCCGTAACACCGGTTTCGCTCATTTCTGCCGCAAGCAAAGGACATCTTGAAATAATACGCACACTCGACAGGATTGCCGACGAAACTGGCATTGATTTTTTGGGAGGCTACTCTGCTCTCGTACACAAGGCAACGACGCCTTATGAAAGAGAGTTTTTGCTCTCTATACCCGAAGCGCTTTCGACAACGAATAAAATCTGTTCGTCAATCAACGTAGCAACCTCAAAGGCAGGTATAAATATGGATGCGGTCGCGCTTATGGGCAAAATCGTAAAAGACTGCGCGTATCTCACGAAAGATAAAGATAGCATCGCGTGCGCAAAACTTGTCGTATTTGCCAACGCCGTCGAGGACAACCCTTTTATGGCAGGCGCTTTCCTAGGCTCGGGCGAAGACGATACCGTCGTCAACGTAGGAGTATCGGGTCCCGGCGTAGTCAAGACTGCGCTTGAAAAATGTGACGGAGACTTGACGGAAGTCGCAGAATGTATCAAGCAAACGGCATTTAAGATAACTAGAGTGGGACAACTCGTCGCAAAAGAAGCGAGCAAACGTCTTGACGCAAGTTGCGGTATCGTAGACTTATCTCTCGCGCCTACTCCGGTAATAGGCGATTCGGTGGCGCACATACTCGAAGAAATCGGACTTGAAAGCGTGGGAGCGCACGGTACGACGGCGTGCCTTGCAATGCTCAACGACGCTGTCAAAAAAGGCGGCATTATGGCTTGCTCCAACGTAGGCGGACTGTCTGGCGCATTCATACCGGTATCTGAAGATGCAGGTATGATAAAAGCTGCAAGAATAGGCGCGTTGAGTTTTGACAAACTTGAAGCAATGACCGCGGTATGTTCGGTCGGTCTGGATATGATAGCAATACCCGGCGACACCTCTGCCGACGTAATATCCGGAATTATTGCAGACGAGATAGCAATCGGCGTAGTCAACACCAAGACCACAGCAGTGAGAGTAATACCGGTATATGGCAAAAAGGCGGGAGATACGGCGGAGTTCGGCGGACTTCTCGGCACAGCGCCGATAATGAATATAAGCAAATACTCCCCATCAAAATTTATCTCGAGAGGCGGTCGCATACCCGCTCCGTTGCATAGCAATAAGAACTGATATGAACATAGAAGGAAAAAATCCTGTCAAGGAAGCGCTTGACTCAAACGTAGCAATTTCAAAAATCTGCATATCCAAGACTGCTCACGACTTGCAATCTGTCGTAGATACGGCGCGCAAAAAAAATATTCGAGTGGACTTCGTAGACAAAGCGTATCTTGACAGAATAAGTGAGAGCAAACGCCACCAAGGCGTAATTGCCGTCAGCAAAGATTTTCAATACTGCAACGTCGAAGATATATTGAAATACGCTCGCTCCAAGGGCGAAAAACTATTCTTGATTATTCTTGACGGTATCGAAGACCCCCACAATCTTGGAAGCATTATCCGAGTTGCCGAATGCGCAGGCGCACACGGCATCGTCATCCCGTCAAGACGAAGCGTCGGCGTAAACGCAACCGTATTGCGAACTTCGGCAGGAGCGGCAAACCATATGCTTATCGCAAGCGTCGCCAATATCAATGATACAATACGCAACCTTAAAGAAGATTTTGTCAACGTGTATTGCGCGGATATGAACGGCAAAAGCATATATGACAGCCATCTCAAAGAAGATATGGCAATCGTAATAGGCAGCGAAGGCTTCGGCGTCAAACAACTGACGGCAAAACTCTGCACCGGCATTGTGTCGATTCCGCAATTTGGCAAAGTCAACTCACTCAACGCTTCGGTTGCGTGCGGAATAATATGTTATGAAGCAGTTAGGCAGAGATTGAAATAAAAACTTCGATAACAAAATAAAATCGACTTAAAAGGTCGATTTTTTATTGCTATTTAAATAGTAAATTTAAGGCGTCGAGCAATATAAAAGTCTTGACTTTTTCAGTTGAAAATACTAGACTGTATTAGTTGACTTTCAAAAGTCTAACGAATATTTGGACAAAAGGATAAACGAGATGATTAAAAAAATCTTCGGGCAGTGGAATATTGCAGAGTCTATTTTTTATGTGGCTGGACTTGCGCTTATCATAACGATGTCTATTTGTTTTAAGGCGTCTTGGATATCTGCCGTCGCCGGAATATTCGGTCTCTCCTGTGTGCTTTTTGCTGCCAAAGGTAAAATTATTTGCGTATTCCTCACTTGGGGAATGATTGTATTTTACAGCATACTGTCTTTTCAGAATAAATACTACGGCGAAGTATTCATCAACTTGTGTATGATGTTTCCAATGACTATAATTCAACTTGTCGCGTGGATAAAAAATCTCGGCAAAGACTACGTCGTCAAAGTCAATTCCATCACAAAAACAGAGATAATTATCGTAAGCATAGTTGCTCTGATAGCATTCGTTATCTTTTATTTTATATTAAAAGTTCTTAACACTTCTCAACTCATATTCAGTACTATTTCTATTGTAACCAGCGTACTTGCCACCTACTTCCAATCAAGAAGAAGCAAATACGGATTTTTATCATTTTTGTTTAACGATTCCGTATTATGCGTACTTTGGGCAATGGCAACGCTGCAAGATATAAAAAATATCTCAATGCTTATTGCCGTCGCTCTTTACGTGGTGTGCGATATATACGGCTTTATCAGTTGGGGAATAATGCAAAAACGCCAACAAAAAGAAAATATTGCTCAAAGCAATAAATCAAATCTTGAAGATTAATTATCTTTTGTTAAATTGCGCTTTGATTTTTCGACGTATCTTTTGCAAATTATTATCAACGTATTTTGAATTCTTGCCAATCTCTGCGGCAATCTCTGCATACGATTTTCCATCGTAATACATATTGAGAATTTTTCTCTCGTCATTTGTCAAAGACGTGACTATTATCAACTTGAGAGTCTCAACCTCTTCGGTGTTTATAGCAATCTCTTCAGGAGTCAAAGAACAACTGTCCGCCTCTTCAAGCGAACTTATAGGAATACTGTCGCTCAAAGCCTTGTTTTTAAGTCTCTTGCCATTGCGAATGCAATCAAGTATTCTGTTTTTAATACACTCGTGAGCATAAGTGATAAACGTTGCTTCTCCGTCGAGATTGAAGGTCACTATAGCGTTGAAAAGTCCTATCATACCTTCTTGAGCAATGTCGTCTCTGTCGATGCCTTTGAGATAAAAAGTACGCGCAATTGAATTTACAAGACCTTTGTATTTCTCCAAAAGTTCTTCAATTGCGCTTTCTTTTCCATCGCGGTATTGTTTTATCAAACTTATATCTTCTTGCATTTTCCTTATTACCCGACGACAGCCCTCAGTATAATACACCAATCACGCCTTTTGCCCTTTTTGCTCTACTCTCTTGCTGTATATATAGTACAGTTGCGCTCGTACAACACAAAATCCACTCAAACTACGTTATTTATAAAATATATCGTATTCAACTATAGTCTGTCGTCGGGTACAATTTAGATTTACTTATTGGACAGTTTTTTTAACAACGCTTGCTGCTTCTCTCTCATCTCAAGCGGCTTTCCGCACGTCATCTTACCTTCCGTGCAAGCGCCGCCTACACAAGACGGACCGCACTTTCCAAATATTGCAGGCGCAACCTCAAGCACAAGTTCAAGCATTTGCCAAGCCACGTCTCTAATTTCCCATTGAGCGCGATTGCAACATCTCAAATTGAAGAAATTCATAAGCGATCTTGCGTTCATAGTAACAATCATTTTTGTTTCCGCAGCGTTGGGAAGCACAAATCTCGCGTCCTCATTAGACTTTTCGCAAGCGCCGCCAAGAGCCGTCTGCCACTCTGTATACCACTCGTGCATAGTTGCCATCTGATTTTCAAACTTCTCTATCGCCTCTGCGCCCAGCGCTTCGATTGCTTCGGGAATAACATAATTGAAGGTATCTCCGCTCTTATTTGCCGCAACGTATCTTTGCGACTTTACGCTGAAAGACGCAATTCTGTGTCTAGTGATCTGCGCGAGCAAACTGCGCGATACGCCCTCTATTCCAAACGTAAAACTTGCGTGTTCAAAGGGTGACGCGTGACCGAACGATCTCAATCGCTCTATGAACTTGGTGATATCGCTCTTATCCAAGCCCTCTTGCAAATTCTCAATCGTAGCGTCGCTGTAACAAAGTTTTGCCGCCAAAGCAATAGTCCTCTCTGGATTTGGCGTATATTCAAGCAATTTTACGCTTGGCTTAACCTGTGGCATAGTTCTTCCTCCAATAAGTACCTTAATCGTATATCCTAAATATTTTACTTAACTCTTATGCGTTTGTCAATGTTTATTTGTAACTGCCAATAAAAAACTTGCGACACGCGCAAGTCAATTTCTATTTGACACAGTCAACAAATATTCCAGCCTATCGGTCTGTCCGGTAAGATAAAGAAATCCTATTAGGGCTTCAAAACCTGTGGCAAGTCTGTAATCGCAGACAGTTGCGTTTTTTGCCATAGAGTGAGTATGCGCGTTACGCGCCCTGTGGAAAATATCGTTCTCTTCTTCAGTCAATTGATCCATAATGGACTGCATACTCTTTGCCTGCGCCTCTGCTTTGACCTGCGCTGTGACTGCCTTGTGCAGTTTGTCGGCTTTGCCTGTCGTCCTGCCAAGTTCCACCAATCTCACGTACAGCGTATGTACTCCGTCGCCGATATAGGCAAGCACGAGAGGGTTGAGTTCTCGCGCTTGTTTAGTCGTCATTGGATTTGCGTTGATAGGCAAACTCATTTTTTCTTTGCCGTCTTTTGCTCTACGAAATAATCAAAAAGCAAATCGTCGCTATATACTTCTTTGCCTGTGGCCTTCAAAGTACATTGTTGAATATATTCATAACAACTCTTTTCCATTATTCTGATAATTTCAAAAGCCTCGTCCATATCCTTACCTGCGCAGAAAACGCCGTGGTTTGCCATAAAGCAAGCGTTACGTCCCTGCATTGCCTCGACGGTGCCTTGCTTGAGTTTCTTCGTTCCGGGCAAGCCGTATGCTCCCACTCTGCAACTTCCGCCGACAAGTTTTTGCATTTCTTCGCTCATCACCGGCAACTCTATCCTTGCCGACGCAAGTACTGAACAGAATATCGGGTGCGAGTGTATCGTAGCGTTTATCTCTTCTCTGGCTTGCAATATTGCCGCGTGAATTTTTCTCTCGCTGGTAGGTTTTTTGCCGTGCGCCCATACGGACGGATCGCTGATTTGCACAACAGGCATATCCTCTGGCGTTAGAGCAATATAATCCAAACCAGTTGGCGTCACCAACATATAATCTTTGTCAAGTCTTACAGCAGTGTTGCCCCAAGTGCCCTGCACGAGATTTTCAGCCAAAAGCCCAACTCCGCTGTCCTTTATTACCTGTCTCAACTCGATTTCTTTTGCATTATCCCAAGTCTTGTTGATTACGACTGCGTTTTTATCTTGGCTCGGCTTTGCGTCAGTTGCGCTCTCGAAATTTGCTCCTTCTTGCTTTGCAGTAAGGTTTTCTTGATTTTTCTTGCTGTACTTAGTCTTGTAGATAAATCTCATCAATCTTGCCTCAAAGCCGTTGATGATCTTATTCTCGCCGATTACGCTTGATGCCACAAAGCAATGGCTCGCTTTGTCAAGCACCAGTACGCACGTATACGCTTCGTCCATAGTACGTCCCGAAGTAATACAGCCTTTATCCTTGACGAGACAGGAATTTCTGCCCTTCAAGGTCTTGATAATACTTGCGATATCGTCTTTTGAAGTCTTGCAGGTCGGTCCTACTATCTGCGCCATATCGTCTAGTACCGCAGGAATTGTTACTCCGGCTTTTGCAACTGGCATAACCCATTTTGGATAGCATTGACATATAGCGTTTATATCCGCTCTCTCTTTATAAATTTCCGAGTGATATTTATATTCTTTCTCTGCCGTAAATATATTCATCCTGATTACGTCCTCTTCGGTGAGGTCGGCAAGTTTTATTCCTGCTTTCGTGATGTACATTTCGTTGAGTTCAAAGCGCATACTTATCATATCGTCCGCGCCTACTACCCCCTCTGCGACGAGTCTCTTTGCGTAATCTAAAATAGTTTGGATATTGTTGTTCATTATTCTTCGTCTCCTTCGAATCTTCTTGAATTGGCTTGTCTGTATGTCTTTTCCAGACTGTAATATATTTGCTTATAACTTTTGAAAAGTTCATCGTAAATATATTTGTTTTGCGGATTAGGTCTATAAGTTTTGCTTTCTACGACAAAGTTCTTTGCCTCGGCAAAACTTCCAAGTTCGCCAAGACCTATAAGCGCGATTATTGCCGCGCCCAACGCGCCTGCGTTTCGCGGATTTTGAACTATTGCAAATTCGCTGCCTGTGATGTCTGCAATGATTTGCATCCAAGCGTCGTCCAAAGCTCCTCCGCCTATAATTCTAAACTGTCTGCAATGGAATTTATAGTCCTTGCGGAAGTTCTCGAGAATCCATCTCAAATTATATCCTATACCTTCATACAAAGCCTTCATTATATGCTCTCTCGTATGATTGGGAGTTACGTTCCAGAGCGTTGCTCTCGTCGTCGTCGACGATACCGGACATCTTTCGCCAAGCATCCAAGGCGTGCAAATCAAGTGATCGGATCCCGCAGGTATCGATTCAATGACCTTGTCCATATATGCATATATGCCGTCGCCGAGTTCCTTTTGCTCATTGGAGAAGAATTGATCGCATATCCATTGAATATTACTACCCGCCGCCTCGGTAATTCCGCAGATAAGATTCATTTCCGGATCTGCCGACTGAATTGCCGCCGCGCCGTGCTTAAACTTTGTCTTATTTTTACTCGACGCCGCTACCCAAGCCGAAGTGCCAAGGTAAATATGTATTTCGCCGTCGCCGTTCATACCGCTTCCTATCGCCGCGGCCTGCGTATCGTCGCAACCGCCAAAGACGGCTGTGCCGGCGCAAAGCCCCATTCTCTCTGCCGCCTCATCCGTAAGACCGTTGCCTATCTTGTCGGTACTCTTTACGAGCGGAGGAAGTTTTTTGAGATCTATTCCAATGAGTTTCAATGCGCTCATCCAAGTCTTTTTCTTTAGGTCAAGACCGTAACTTGATGCGCCCGAAAGTTCGGCAACCATCTCGCCTGTGCACTTATATTTCAAATAACCGTTTACGTCAAGAAAATACTTGGTATTGTTATACACGTCGGGACGTTCTTCTTTAAGCCACTGTATCTTAGATACTACGTCCTTACCCATAATAGGCGTGCCCGATACCAAGGTGAATATTCTCTTTCCGCCGACCTTCTTCATAAGCGTCTGCGCCTGCTTTTCCGCTCTGCCGTCAACCCAAGTGATATTGCGATGCAAAACTCTGCCATTCTTGTCTATGGGAATGATACCCATTGCCTGCGTGGAGAAAATTACGCCTTCGACGTCCTTGGGATCTATGCCGGTCTCTTCTACGATTGTCCTTGACGCAAGGCATACCGCCTCCCAATACTCTTCCGGCTCTTGCTCGACAAATGCGGGAGCAGGATAATACGTCGGATAAGGCACTGCCTTTGACGCAACTATGTTGCCTTTGAAATCAATAAGTACGGCTTTATCCGAACTCGTACCCATATCGTGCGCCATTATGTATTTCATAATTTACCTCTTATAATCTTTATGATAATATGTCTGTAAGTGAAAAACGCGCAAAAGGTGAATCGATTGCCGATTCACCTTTCATCGCTTACAAATTACTTATTTGCTTTTGCCTCAGCCGCTTCAGCCTTTGCAAGTTTTTTTTCTGCTTTTTTATACTTCTTGTCGTTGACGCCCTTATACTTATTCATCTTGTACTTAGCGACTTGCTTATCCATAGCCTCGGTTCTCTCCTCAACCATACCGAATACGGTATCGAATCTGTTGAGAGCGTCTTCGATAACGTCGTCCGTATCTGCCATAGAAGTATAGAGACGCGAGCCGGCAAGCGTAACAATACCGTTTGCCATATAAGCGGCTCCCATATGCTCCATAGCAACCTTTCTTACCATAATCATATCTTGTTTCTTAAGCACTTTGAGAAGCGTGAGCAAACTCTTTGAAGAGAAGTCATAACTCATAGCGCCGGTACACTCAAGGTGAACGATTGAGCCTTGGTTGTATGCAACGTACGGCAAATTGTGCTTTTCGATCAATCTTACAAGACCGTCCGTCAACTTATCGCCTGCAGCGCCTGCTTTAACGCAAGCATTGGTTTCTGCAATCTTCTTGATTGCAACATATCCTGCCATTGCGGAAAGCGGATTTGCCGCCAAAGTACCGCCGCAGTATGCTTTCTTTGCGCCGCCTGCAACGCCTGCCGCAAGAAGTGAAACATATTCTTTCTTACCGCCTACGCCACCTGCCGCAGGATAGCCTCCGGCAACGATCTTACCGAAGATAGTAAGGTCAGGCTTAACGTTGAAGAAACCTTGAGCGCCGCCGAGACCTACTCTGAAACCTGTAACGACTTCGTCGAAGATAAAGAGCGCGCCATATTTGTGAGCAAGTTCCAAAGCCTTTTGGTTGTAATCGAAATCTACTGGACGCGTACCCGATTCAGGTCCTACCGGCTCTACGATAACCGCAGCCGTGCCGCCTCTCATTCTCTTGTTGTATTTGAGATAATCCTCAAGCATATTGAGGTCGTTAGGTCTTACTTCGTCAATCACCGAGAAGATATTGTTGGGAATACCGTGAGATTCGAGGAACTGTCTCGTACCCGGCACTTTAAGTCCGTATACCATCTGATCCGACCAACCGTGATAAGCGCCGCCTATCTTTATGATTCTCTTGTTCTTAGTCTGACATCTTGCAATACGGATTGCAGCCATAACTGATTCTGTACCGGAGCCAAGCATTCTAAACATCTCTACGTTGGGCATATGCTTATTGATTTCCTTAGCGATGAGAAGTTCCGCTTCGTGGAAAAGACCGGTTACTGGTCCGCATTCCTTAATAAGTTTGATAGCCTCTTCCTGCACGTCCGGATAGTTGCTTCCTAAAATCGTAGGACCGCCTGCCTGCAAGAAGTCGATGTATTGATTTCCGTCGATATCGGTAAGGTATGCGCCTTCGGCCTTTACCATACACATTGGGAACGGCTTGTTGAATGCCAAGTTGTGTTGTACGCCGCCCGGGATAAACTTTTTAGCCTCCGCTGTGATTTCTTTTGATCCTGCGCACTTTTCGTCATAGTACGTAGAACATATCTCTTTATACTTATCTTCTGGAATAGAATAAATATTCTTATCGGTAAGTTCCTTGAGACTTTGATTTATTTCTTTGGCGCTTCCCCAGCGCGATATGCCATAGCCTTGTTGAACTTTTTCCGGTAATGGCTTGTAAGTAACTTTCATAGTTTGCCTCCTTGAAG
>WSNH01000021.1 GCA_013316135.1 Clostridia bacterium | reverse complement strand
GACGATATAGGCATAAAAATCAATGATATAGACGTGCGTAAATTCGGTTCTCAAGGACAACAGAGAAGCGTGGCTTTGTCTCTTAAATTGGCGGAGATATATCTATTTGAAAGCGAAGTGGGGGAAAAACCGGTGTTGTTGCTTGACGACGTGCTTTCTGAACTCGATCCAAGCCGCCGCAGAAAACTTATGGAACTCTCAAGCGGTCTTCAGACTCTCATCACGTGCACGGACTTCGATATGAATATAGAACACAACAGGATAGTCATAGAAAAAGAAACAAAGGGATAAATATGAAACATATAGGTACTCAAACAATAGAGACAGAAAGATTGATATTGAGAAGATTCAAAGACGAAGAGGCACATTATATCTATGAAAATTGGGCGTCGGATGACGAAGTAACTAAATATCTTATGTGGCAGACTTACACGGATATAAGTCAGGCAAAAGAGAGAATAGAGTATCTCAAGAAAAACTACGTCAACGATAATTTTTATGATTGGGCAATAGTATTGAAAGAAATCGACGAGCCTATCGGCACTATCGGCGTAGTTGATTTAAAAGAACATATAAAGTCTGCTCATATAGGTTATTGTATTGGCAAAAAGTGGTGGCATAAAGGTATTACTTCGGAGGCTTTGAGCGCAGTAATAGATTTCTTATTTGACAAAGTGGGGTTTGAAAGAATAGAATCACGCCACGACCCTGTCAACATAAATTCGGGTAGAGTTATGAAAAAGTGTGGAATGAAATACGAAGGTACTATGAGAAAAGCCGATATAAATAATCAAGGTATATGCGATTGCGCGTATTATGCGATTTTGAAGTGCGATAGATTATAATACGGTCGATAACCATAGATCAAATTAAAACGCTTTAAATTTTGTTAAATCACTTGAATAAGTATATTTAATATGATATAATAATTTTATTATAATATTATAATCTTGCGTATGCGTGTACGCACGCACGTGTGTGCGTGTATGTGTGTATGCGAGATGAGACTGTGAACAAGTGACGCAAGCAAAATTGCGTAAGCGATTTTTGCGATAAGAAGGATAAGCGTTGCGCTCGTAGCAGAGTTACTAGCGTGTCGGTTAGGCGAACTTAGCGCATAAATCGGTAGCAAGGTTGGTTGTAATAACTTGCGAATAGGCTCACAAATATAACGGAGGTAAAAATGAGTAACGAAAAAAATCAAGCGTATACCCAGGATAATATTCAGGTGCTCGAAGGTCTCGAGCCTGTCAGAAAACGTCCCGGAATGTATATAGGCTCAACCGACGAAAGAGGATTGCACCATCTCGTATACGAGGTCGTAGACAACGCAATCGACGAGGCTATGGCAGGCTTTTGCGACAAAGTAATTATTGAGATTATGCAAGACGGAGCCGTAAGAGTTATTGACAACGGAAGAGGTATACCTACCGGTATAATAGCCAAGGAAGGAAAGTCGGCAGTCGAAGTCGTGCTTACCAAGTTGCACGCAGGCGGAAAGTTCGGAGGAGGAGGATATAAGTTCTCCGGCGGTCTTCACGGCGTGGGCGTATCGTGCGTAAACGCGCTTTCGGAATGGCTTGACGTAGAAGTCGCGCAAAACGGCAAACTTCACAAAATGACTTTCAACAGAGGAGTTGCTCAAAGACCCCTTGCAGTGGTAGGAAATACCAACAACAGAGGTACGACGATTACATTCTTCCCGGACGGAGATATTTTTGAGACCACCGACTTTAATTACGCTACTTTAAAGCACCGCATACAGGAACTTGCTTATCTCAACAAAGGCTTGAGAATCGTCCTCAAGGACAGCAGACCTTTGAAAGAACAGCAGGAAGAATTTTATTACGAGGGCGGTATTGTAGAATACGTTGACGTGCTCAACGGCGGCAACGGCGTACTCGAAAAGCCTTTTTATATCCACGCGGAGACGGACGAGTATCAAGTGGAAATAGCAATGCAGTATAACGATAGTTACAGCGAAAATATTTTCTCTTACGCCAACAATATCAATACGCACGAGGGCGGAACTCACCTTGACGGATTCAAAGCGGTGCTGACGAAATTGTTCAACGATTACGCCAATAATTTTAAGTTGCTCAAAAACGACGAGAAATTGTCGGGCGAGGACTGCAGAGAAGGTTTGGTGGCTATCGTAAGCGTAAAACTCATAGACCCGCAATTTGAAGGACAGACCAAGACAAAACTCGGCAACAGTTTTATGAGAGGCGTCGTATCCAAGGTTTTGACGGAGAAATTCGGCGAATATCTTGAAGAAAACCCCAAAGAGGCAAAGGAGTTAATACTCAAAGCCGTCAACGCTAAAAAGGCAAGAGACGCGGCGAGAAGCGCAAGAGATCTCACAAGACGCAAGAGCGTGTTGGAATCTACTACGTTGCCGGGCAAACTTGCAGACTGCTCGGATAAAGACCCGAGAAAATGCGAGATATATCTTGTAGAGGGAGACAGCGCAGGCGGTACTGCTAAGCAAGGCAGAGACAGACGCTTCCAGGCGATTTTGCCGCTTAGAGGTAAGATACTCAACGTGGAAAAAGCAAGGCTCAACAGAGTGCTTGAGAGTGAAGAAATAAAGAATATGATCACGACGTTTGGTTGCGGTATCAACGACGATTGCGACGTGAGCAAACTCAAGTATGACAGAATCATATGTATGACGGATGCCGACGTAGACGGCAGCCATATCAGAATTTTGCTTTTGACATTCTTCTATCGTTTTATGAAACCAATCGTGGAGCAAGGTCACGTGTATATCGCTCAACCGCCGCTCTATAAGGTCACGCAAAAGGGCAGTAAGAAAGAAAATTATTTTTATGACGATCCGTCTTTGGAAGAGTTCCTCGTCAGCATTGGCAGAAAGGGCGAAATCCAAAGATACAAAGGTCTCGGCGAAATGGACGCAGAGCAACTTTGGGATACTACAATGAATCCCGAGACGCGTACGCTGCTCAGAGTAAATCTCAAAGACGCTGAAGAAGCGGATGAGATATTTACCGTACTTATGGGCGACGAGCCTGAAAAACGCCGCACCTTCATTGAAGAAAACGCAAATCTCGTAAAAGATTTGGACGTATAAGGAGGCAGAAATGGAAGAAAAGAAAGATAATATTTTGGAAATGCTCGACAAGACCAACGTTGTCGAAGTCGACGCGGTAAATGAAATGAAGACCTCCTTTATTGCATACGCAATGGCTGTCAACGTGTCTAGAGCAATTCCCGACGTAAGAGACGGTCTTAAGCCTGTACATAGAAGAATACTATATGCAATGAACGAACTTGGTCTTACGTCCGACAAGCCTTTCCGTAAGTGCGCGCTTATCGTCGGTGACGTGCTCGGTAAATATCACCCGCACGGCGACAGTTCTGTTTATGACGCTTTGGTAAGACTTGCGCAAGACTTTTCTATCAGATGTACGCTCGTGGACGGTCACGGTAACTTCGGTTCTGTCGACGGCGACCCTGCGGCTGCTTATCGTTATACGGAGGCAAGACTCAGCAAAATTGCAGATGAAATGATAAGAGGTATCGACAAAAAGACGGTTGATTTTTATCCAAACTTCGACGATACGAGAGAACAGCCTGTCGTATTGCCGTCGAGATACCCCAACTTGCTTGTCAACGGTTCCGACGGTATTGCCGTAGGTATGGCTACGTCAATACCTCCGCATAACCTCGGAGAGGTAATCGACGGCACAGTCGCTTTGCTTGAAAATCCCGAGTTGGATATCGACGCCCTTATGGATTATATTCCTGCTCCCGACTTCCCGACCGGCGCGTATATTATGGGCGGCAGCGGAATAAAGAAAGCCTATCGCACCGGTAGAGGTAATTGTATAATTAGAGCAAAAGCCGAAATAGAAGAAAACGATCGCAGCGGAAAAGCCAAGATAGTTATATCCGAGATACCTTATCAAGTAAATAAGGCAAAACTTATTGAGAATATGGCGGATCTCGTCAAGCAAAAGAGAATAGAGGGTATTTCCGATATTCACGAACTTTCCGATAAGGACGGTATGAGAATCGTCGTTGACGTCAAAAAGGACGCCAACCCGCAAGTCGTGCTCAATATGCTCTATAAACATACGCAATTGCAGACTTCTTTCTCTATGATAATGCTTGCGCTCGTCGACGGTACGCCGAGAGTGCTGAATCTTAAGCAGATACTCGAAGAATATATCAAGCACCAAAAATCTGTAATTGTCAGAAGAACTCAATTCGATCTCGATAAAGCTTTGGAAAGAGAACATATATTGCTCGGTCTCGTCAAGGCGTTGACGAATATAGACGAAGTAATAGATACTATCAAGAAGTCTAAAGACAGACAGTCGGCTATCGAAAATCTTATGAAGGGCTTTGAACTTTCCGACAAGCAGGCTATTGCGATACTTGAAATGAGATTGCAAAGACTTACCGCTTTGGAAGTAGAAAAAATTCAAGAAGAACTTGCAGAACTTGAAAAGGTGATAGCAGATCTTAGAGATATACTTGCAAAACCCGAGAGAGTAATCGAAATCATCAAAACAGAACTTCTGGAAATCAAAGACAAGTACAACGACAAGCGTCGCAGCGAAATCACTTACGACTATTCGGATATAGATATAGAAGATTTGATAGAGGTGGAAGACGTAATACTCTCCATTACTCACAACGGTTATATCAAGCGTATGCCCGTCGACGAATACAAAGCCCAACGCCGCGGAGGCGTAGGCATCTCTGCGCATAAGACTAAAGAAGAGGACTTTGTGGAAAACGTGATTACTACGTCTACCCACGACAATATTCTTTTCTTCTCCAATAAGGGCAAAGTATACCGTACGAAAGGCTATCAAGTCCCGGAAGCAAGCAGAACTTCAAAGGGTAGAGCAATCGTCAATCTTCTCAATCTCGAACCGGGTGAAGTCATCAACGCTTACGTACCGGTGCCAAAGGACAGTCAAGGCTTCTTGATGCTTGCAACCAAGCAGGGTCTTATCAAGAAGACGACTTTGGACGAATACGTGCGTATCAACAACAACGGTAAGAAGGCTATCACTTTTGCAAGCGAGGACGACGAACTTATCGGAGTTCAACTTACAAGCGGTAAGGACGAAATTATTATGGCGTCGAGCGGCGGTAAGTGTATAAGATTCAGTGAAGAAGATATCAGACCGACCGGCAGAACGAGTATGGGCGTCAAGTCTATCAAACTCGACAAGGGCGAAATTGTCGTGGATATGACCAAAGTCAAAGAGGACTGCGAAGTGCTTACCATTACGGAAAACGGTTACGGCAAGCGTACCGATATCAACGAATACAGATTGCAAGGCAGAGCGGGTAGCGGTATCAAAGTCGGCGTGCTCAACGACAAGACGGGCAACGTAGTCAACCTCAAACTTGTTCATCCGACTGAAGACGACGTAATGATCATCTCCGACAACGGCATTATCATAAGAATTAAAGCCGACGAAATCTCCAAGATTGGCAGAAATACTCAAGGCGTCAAAGTAATGAGAATGAAAGACGGCAATTCAAAAGTTGTTGCATTCACGATCGTACCGCACCAAGAGGACGAAGAAGAGCCGACGGAAGAGAATAACCCCACGGACGGCAGTTCCGTTACGGAAACTGCGGAGACTAACGCAGAAAGCGTTGCTAACGACAAACAAGATAGCAATCCAACCGATGGAGAGTAAGAAATAGCGTTAAGCAAATATAGAAATAGCGTATCGAAAGGTACGCTATTTTTTGAAGTAAAAAACAATAGTGAATAGGAGAAAAATTTAAATAATTTAAAGACGGATAGAGACCTCTCGACTTCGCTCGAGGTGACATAAGACGGATAGAGACCTCTCGACTTCGCTCGAGGTGACATAAGACAGATAAAAATCTCTCGGCTTCGCTTGAGGTAACATAAGACAAATGAAGATTTCTCCGCTGCGGTTGATGTTAAATAAGACGGATAAATACCTTTTCATTGCGGTAGATATGATATTAAAATGCGTTGCAATGACGTAGAATAAATGACATTAAAATCAGCCAAGTTGACAGTATAAAACATAGTCATAGGCATTTAATACTTATATTGACGCAACAATAAAAGAGTATGATTATGTGGAAGCAATAGTAGAAAAAATGTGCCAATCAGGGCGCGCATAAAGGTATTATAAGCGCAATATTCGACTTTCGCAATATAGGCGAACAGAAAAGTTAAGGAATATTGAGGGCATTGTTTGTTTAATATATAAGTATGGGGGAATGGTATGAAAAGATATTTGATAGCGCTTTTGATTTGTTGCTTAACGGTTTGTACGCTATTGGTTATGTCGGGTTGTTCGCTATCTTCGACACCTGATGAGATTTCAAAAAATTATGAAAACGTAGCAAAGGGCTACAGTGTCGGCGCAAAGAAAGGCGGCGAAGGAGATTCGATTACTTTCTCGTTTGGTTGGGATAAGACTTTTAACAGCATAGTTCTTAAGGAAATCGGCAACAACATAACCAATTATGAGTTGTACGTCAACGGCGAAATGCTTTATAAAAGCGATTTTATTGGCAAATATAAATACTGTTCGCACAAAACCGTTACGGCAAGCAGCGTTACGCTAAAAGTCGTCGCCTGCGACGGACAGTGGAACATAAAAGACTTTGAGGCGTATAATATAGTCGGCACTACGACAGAAGACTTTGAGGTTATGTCCTATCTGCTGGTTGACAGGGCTTATACACTTACGGAAGAGTCAGCAGCGTTGATGAGCCATACTACAGAGTTTAATTTGTTTGGCAGCGTGTATCTTGACAAAGACGGACATTTGCATTTCCAAGATTATCTCTTTGACGGCAAGAGCGTAAAGGGCACGGAAGTGCTTCGCAAGGCGATTGAAAACGTACGTAAATACAATCCAAGCGCAAAGGTAACGTATACGCTATTGGGTAATTTGGATATTGCGGGAGACGGTCTAGATACGGCAGATAGGCACAGCAAGGCAATGGGAGACAATGCAGATACGCTTATCAAAGAATGTCTTGAGGTGATGAAAGAGTACGGCTGTGACGGCATATCTTTTGATTACGAATATCCCTATACGCGCAAGTCAAATCAAATATACGGCAATTTTTTGGAAAAGTTAAAGGCGGCAATGCCGGATGGGAAAAAACTTAGCGCTGCGTTTAGCCTGTGGAATATCTCAGGTCTAAACGGTTTTCCTGTAAAGAAACTAAGTTGTCTTGACAGCATTGAATTTATGACGTACGACGGCTTTGATGAAAGAGGCAATCACTCCGCATTTTACGATATGTGCGCCAACGCTATATATCAATTGAAAATAAAAGGCGTGGATATGAGCAAAGTGCATCTCGGTCTGCCGTTCTATTCCCGACCTGTCGACAAAGCGGCATATTGGGGTGATTATGCGCAAGCGTCAAAAAAACTCGGAGTGTGGGGCAACAGTCTTATCGAAGAAATAAACGTCGACGGCAAAGTCTATCAGCAGACGTGTTATTACAACTGCAGACAAATGATTTACGACAAGACCTGTTACGCTTTGGATTTAGGATTGGGTGGAGTAATGATATGGCATTTTTCTTGCGATACGACAGATAGCGAATTATCTTTGTACGGAGCGATTGGAGAGGCAATTACGGCAAGAAAGTAAATAAAATAAACGGAGTTGAAAAATCAACTCCGTTTTGTATTTGTCTTGATGAATGCGCAATTACTTATTCAGTAGAAACAAAGCGATTATTGCGCATAATGAAAGCAATGCTGTGAAACCAAGCGTTACGCTTTGCAATATGATTTGCGTAACGGAATGCCTGTCGATCTGACGCAGACGACGTACGTTTTCAGCCTTGATTTTAAGTTCAAGTTGTCTATCGTCAAGTTTGACGAGTTTGTAATACTTAAAACCTTTGATATCATTGCCCGTCTTGACAAAGCCCTCGGGCAACGCGCCGATACTTTTGAACTTTTCTTCACAGGCTTGTTGCTCTTCTTCAGTCGCAGGAACAAGTCCAAGTTCAAATTGCTCTCCAAATTCGTCGTATGCTTTTATCTTTTTCATTATAGATCCTCCAATTAAGTTTATACTAGTGATCTTACTATCGATTTATGCGCTAAGTTCGTCTACGTATCATCAACGTAGCGCTGCTACGCCGACAATCCGTATCCTGCTTATCACAAAAATCGCTTACGCAATCTCACTAGCATCACTTAATTATCGGCTCTTAATTTTTAAACACATTCCTAATGCAAGTCTTTTATAAAACCAAAGCCGCCGCGCCAAGTATTCCCGCATCGTTTTTGAGACTTGCCGTTTTGACCTCGATGGACGGATTGAATTTCGCGCCGAATCTGCAGTCGTTGACAGCCTTTTTTATCGGGTCGGTCAGATATTCTTTTTCGTTGCTTATACCTCCGCCGATAAGTATCGCGTCGGGGCAGAAGATATTGACGAGATTGACAAGTCCGCAGGTGATATAGTTCATATAGTTGTCTACAACTTCCCGACCTGCTTTATCGCCTTGCTTAGCCGCCATAAAAGCCGTCTTTCCCGATACTTTTCCTTCTTCTTTGGCAAATTTGTGCATAAGGCTTTCGGGGTGTTTGTCCATAGACTCTTTGGTTTGTCTCATAAGCGCAGTAGCCGACGCGTAAGTCTCCCAGCAACCTCTTTGACCGCAGTTGCAAAGGGGAGCGTCTTTGGACATATTGATGACCATATGTCCGCCCTCGGTACCTGCGCACTCTCTGCCTTCAAAGAGTTTTCCGTCAATAATAAATCCGGTGCCTACGCCGGTGCCAAGCGTGACGAATATCACGTCGTTATATCCTTTGCCTGCGCCGAATACGTGTTCGCCCAAAGCGGCGCAGTTGGCGTCGTTGTTTATGTATATAGGTAAATCGTAATACTTTTTGAGTTCGTCTACAACGGGTACTCTCTCCAACGCAATGTTGTTGCTGTAGCGGATAATACCTTTTTTGGAATCTATAGAGCCGGGTTGTCCAATGCCGATGCCCTTGACGTCTTTGAGACTAATATTTGCGCCCTCGACGACCAAATCAATGACCTTTTTTATATCTTCGCTGATACTGTATTCAGCGGTATATTTTTCCGTGGTTGCTATGGCAGTCTTAAAAATAATCTCGCCGTTTTGCGTGACGGCGCCGCCTTTGATGCTCATACCGCCTACGTCAATTCCAATCAAATACATAATTTTGCTCCTTTTTGCTTTAAAGAGTTATTGTCTTAAGTTTTTGCGACAATATTGCTACCGAGTTATTCGCTATATCGTTTACGCATTACGCACGTAATTCTGCTGCGCTCGCAATGCATATCTTACTTATCGTAAAAATCGCTTGAGCAATCTTACTGCGTCACTTAAGTTTCGCCTCTCAATTTATATGTTAAGAGAAGTGTTAAGTCGTTGCGTAACCTAATTTTATCTCTTAATTTAGTATGCTATTGTATACTTTAATTATTATACAATATAAGAGAAAATTTTGCAATATTTTGTAATGTTAATTTACATATTATTTATACGGAAAATGATTTCTCCGCTACGGTCGAAATGACAGGATATTTGAGAAGATCAACGATACAATTATAATAAAAAGACTTAGTTGGCAGTTTTGATAGAATAAGAATCCCCCCTCGTTTGGCGAGAAGGGAATGGCGCAAGATTTTCATAAGCAAGAATGTTTTTCAATACTATTAAGATGACGAACGCAGGCGTACTTTATGTGCGTCAAGAAAGTTTGAAGAAGTAATTGCGACACTTCTCTTTGAGCCAAACTTACTAAACGTGGAATTTCTTTTTGAGTTCGGAAATCAGAGTTTTTCTGCCGAGTATGCAAACGAAGATTATTATGATTGTAGATACGCACGTCGAAGCAATTGCAAGCGCGGGGTGGACGATAACTTTGCAGGCGTAGAGTATAATCGGAAGATAGCCGAGCGCGGAAATTATCAGCGTGTCTATTACGACGCTGCTCCAATATTTGAGAGCAATTGCCGTGTATATACCGGTCGTAATCGACGCGATTATCAATATCGCGGGCAGACCGTAGTCCCATACCCAGGTGGGGGAATATTCGGGCGCTTGTTTGTCAAGAAGATAATTGATTGTCAAAAGCACGGCCAGTATGCCCACGCCTTGCCAAAAGATTTTGATCCCAATGCCGTTGTTGGAACGAATGGTGTTGGCGACCAAGATAAAGCCGTATATGCCTAGTACCGCTACTATCGCAAACCAAAATAGATGCGGCGTTGTCAACAAATTTATAGGCACGCTTAAAAGCAATACCGTCAAAGCAATACTGATATAAAGCCTTGTTACGGATAGTTTTTTCTTTGCTTTGCGCGTAGGTTTTTGTTTGTCGGGATACGCTTTTGGAGATTCGTACGTCAAATCGAGATTATCGGGTATAACAAGTTTTTCGTGGCATAGCGGACATATCTTGCTCTCGCACGTTACTTCTATATTGCAGTATTTACAGCGCATTGTCCACCTCCCAAAAATTTGACGTAATTTGCAGGTCTACGCCGTCTTCAGACAGCCGTTTTGCAAATATCCGTTCTATATCCGTGTCTGTAATTCGTCTTGTGAATGTAATGCAGACTTTGTCATTGCAGGATATTATGGACAGCGACAGCGGGGTAGTTGTATTGGACGTGATGGAAAAACTTGCGCTATCGACGTGTTCTTTCATACTGTCGGGTAAGTCTAATACGCCGAAGTTGGAAAGCGTCGCGGTCTTCTTGGACTTTCCAAAAAACATATTGGAAAAGTTGAAGAAAATCCTTTTCAAAAACAGCGGAATAAAGCGTACCAAAAAGAATTTTTCCGCCCATACGGTTGTGGAAATTTTGTCTTTGAGATTGTCTTTGTCCATATCCCTTTTGAGATTGGAGTGCATTATCTCGATGAGTTTATCCATATCCATATCTTCATACGGATTTGCACCTATGCGAGAAAAGAGAGAAAAGTTGCGCAACGTCTTTGAAGGGAATATCTTGCGCAGATTTATCGGTACGAAAAGCTGAATGTCGTTGGCGTCCTGCAACTTGTCTTTGATTTGACTTTCATATATAGATATCATAAAGAGCGCGCCAAGGTATTCCGTCATCGTGCAACCTTTTGCGTGACAGACGTCCAAAAGCTGTTTGACGTCGCAATAGATGTGAATAATTCCGTTGCCGGGATTGTCGAATAAAATACCGTTGATATGATAAGCCTTTTTACCTTGTAAGTCCTTGATCTTGAGTTTGGACAGCGGTACGCGCTTATAATTTTTGAGAAAAGAATCCTCAAGTTCTTCGGGTGTGACGGGGGAGCCTACCGTAAGTACTTTTTGATCGGAAAATATCTCGTTGCCTAATAAATTAAGATAGGTGTATACCAATGATTTGACAAATTCCGCCGCGCCCGTCGCGTCGCAGATTGCGTGAAAAAAGTCGCATACGATTTGGTTTTTGAAATAACTGACCCTAAAACAATATCCATTGCAATTTTTATCGGTAATTTTTTTGATCGAAGTGGGATCGAGAGGATATACCGTCAGTTTGGAATAGTTGTGGTCGAAATAGTACCAAAAAACTCCTTTCATAAGTCTGACTTGGTATCCCGGAAATCGTCCTATAGTAAGCGAAAGCGCTTCTTGCAAGACGGCGGAATCAACCTCTTTTTTGAGACTGACACTCAAGCGGAATATATTTTGGCTTTTTTTGTTTACCAGCATTGGATATATCTTTGCCGAATTATCCAACTTGCTCCAAGTCTCTAAAGATTTTGCCACGCGGTTCCTTTAAATTGTTTTAATTATAGACAGTATATCATAATATATTCGCTTTTGCAACCCTCATTACTTGCTCTGCGCAATATTACACAAAATTTAGATACCGTCTTATCTCTTGGTCTTTTTGAATTTACCCACCGGCATTTTGCGCGTCAAGATTTCGTCAAGTTCTTCGCAAGAGCCCTGCGTAATATGCGATTTGTCTATGATATGACATTGGCGGTTGGATATATACATCAAGTAGTGCGTCGGGGTGGAAATTATCTTATAAAAATACGTATAGTCGGCTTTAGTTTGGGAGAAAAAACTTTCGCCTTTCTTTTGCAGATGCTCGATGCCGTCTTGAGTAAATCTGTAAATTTCTTTTGTCGGTCTACTCAAAAAGGGAGAGGTCTTTGCGATGTTTTTTTGTCCAAAAGCGTTTAAAACCAGCATAAGCGGAGTAAAGATCACGCCGACGACAATTAAAAATATTCCTGTCGAAACGTTTGCCGTATCTTCCGCCATTGCAATTCCGAAGGCGCCTATCGCTATCACAATCAAAGAAAATATGCCGAATATAATAATCAACTTTTTTATTGCGTATTTGTTGAGTACTTTTTGCGAATTTAAATCAAGTTGAGTTTTGAA
>WSNH01000020.1 GCA_013316135.1 Clostridia bacterium | reverse complement strand
ATCTATAATTGTGTAATTATGTATAATGCCTAATTAGCCTAAAAAACAGTCGTTTTGACAATAAAATTATGCAATCAAGACGAAGTTTTTCAAATTAAGGCGTTCGACAACAGATTATCGAAAATTTTTAAGGAGGGTGCAATATGCCTCAAAGAACTCATACAGTCAAGTACGGCAATACGGAGCGTGAGTGTTTCTCCAAAATTCACGAGCCGCTTGAGATACCGTATTTGATCGAACTTCAAAAAGAATCTTACAAGCAGTTTATTACGACGGGTATACAAGAAGTCCTCGACGACTTTTCTCCGGTATGCGATAGAGGCGGAAGATTCGAGTTGCACTATTTGGGTTTCAGACTCGATGAAGAAACCAAGTATTCCATCAAAGAGTGCAAAGACCGCGATACGACTTACGCAAAAGCGTTGCGTGTTAAGGTAAGACTTGTTCGCAAGCAGACGGGCGAGATTACGGAAGAGGAGGTATTTATGGGCGATATGCCTATCATTACCGACAATGGCTCTTTCATCATCAACGGCGCAGAGCGCGTTATCGTCAGCCAACTTGTAAGAAGTCCTGGCGTTTATAGCGTCAGCACAATGGACAAGTCGGGTATCGAGAGATACGAAACCACTATTATGCCAAACAGAGGAGCGTGGCTTGAATTCAAGCAAGATCTCAACTCGATTTTGTGGGTCAACGTAGACCGCAACCGCAAAATTCCGGCTACGGTACTTTTGCGTTCGCTTGGACTTGGCAGTGACGAAGAACTTTTTGAATTGTTCGGCAGAGAAGACATCCTCGTAAAGACGATAGAGAAGGACGCAACCAAGACGGTTGAAGACGCTAGAATAGAACTTTACAAGCGTTTGCGTCCGGGCGAAATTCCTTCGCAGGAAGGTATCTCCCAACTTATAGACTCCACATTCTACGACGACAAGAAATACAACTTTATGCGCGTAGGAAGATATAAAGTCAACAAAAAACTTGCGTTGGCTACGAGAATCGAAGGTCACACTTTGGCAAGAGACGTCATCAGTCCCGACGGAGAAATTTTGGCGGAGCAAGGTCAAGTAGTAGACTTTGAGACTGCTGCCAAAATTCAGAACGCAGGCGTCAACGAAGTATATCTCAAGAAAAAGACCGTTAAGGAAGACGAGCCTGAAGAGTTTAAACTCATAGGCAACAACACCGTGGATATGGTAGAGTACCTCAAGGCGTATTACGGCGCTCAAGTTGATTTTGAGGCAAAAGACCTTGGAATTTTGGAGAAAGTATACTGTCCGTATCTTGTCAAATTGATGGGCGAGAATCCGAATCTCGAAGATTTGAAGAATGCTATCAAATTGCCTGAAAACAGAGACAAACTCGTCATCAAGAATCTTACGCTCGACGATGTAATCGCAGCGGTATCTTACAATCTCGGACTTTCCGTGGGCTTTGGCGAAAAAGACAATATCGACCATCTTGCCAACAGAAGAATACGTTCGGTAGGCGAGTTGTTGCAAAATCAGTTCAGAGTAGGACTTACAAGACTTGACAGAGGCATCAAGGAGAAGATGCTTGTCACGCAAGACGACGGCGAATTCAAGGCTCAGACTTTCATAAATATCAAGCCTGTGACGGCAGTTATCAAAGAGTTCTTCTGTTCTTCACAGTTGTCGCAATTTATGGACCATCACAATCCTATCGCAGAACTTACTCACAAACGTAAGTTGTCGGCGTTGGGACCTGGCGGTCTCAATAGAGAAAGAGCGTCTTTTGAAGTGCGTGATATTCACCACACTCATTACGGACGTATGTGTCCTATCGAGACTCCTGAAGGTCAAAACATAGGTCTTATATCTTCTCTTGCTACATACGCTAGAGTCAACGAGTACGGCTTTATCGAAGCGCCTTATAGAAAGGTTGTCAAAAAACTTGACGCCGACGGCAAAGAGATAGGTTACGTAACCGACGAAGTTGAGTATCTTCAAGCAGACGAAGAGGACAAGTATATCGTAGCGCAGGCAAATACTCGCCTCAATGAAGACGGCTCGTTTGCAACGGCGCGCGTAACTTGCCGTCACAGAGCAGACATAAGAGAGTTCAACCAAAACGAAGTCAATTATATGGACGTTTCGCCTAAGCAACTCGTTTCTGTTGCCGCAGCGCTTATTCCGTTCCTCGAGAACGACGATACAGCCCGCGCATTGATGGGCTCTAATATGCAACGTCAGGCAGTTCCTCTCTTGAGACCCGAAGCGCCGTTTATCGGTACCGGTATAGAGCACAAAATCGCTTATGACTCAGGCGTTATGGTCATTGCAAGAAACGATGGTTTTGTCGAGGCTTTGTCTTCAAGCGAAATCAAAGTAAGATGTGACGACGGATCTCTTGATAATTATACTTTGCAAAAGTTTGAAAGATCCAACGCAGGTACTTGTATAGTTCAAAAGCCAATTGTCAATAAGGGGCAGAGAGTGACCAAAGGTATGGTTCTTGCAGACGGTCCGTCCACTTGCAACGGCGAATTGTCGCTTGGTAGAAATATCCTAATAGGCTATATGTCTTGGGAAGGTTACAACTACGAGGACGCTATACTTATCAATGAAGACCTCGTAAAAGACGACATCTTTACCTCTATTCACATTGAAGAATATGAGATAGAGAGCAGAGATACAAAACTTGGCGAAGAGCAAATCACCAGAGATATTCCGAATCTTGGCGACGACGCTTTGAAATACCTCGACGAAGATGGTATTATTATCCCCGGCGCAGAAGTTCACAGCGGTGATATACTCGTCGGCAGAGTAACTCCAAAGGGCGAGACGGAACTCACTCCCGAAGAGAGACTTTTGAGAGCAATATTCGGTGAGAAGTCAAGAGAAGTAAGAGATACTTCTTTGAGATTGCCTCACGGTCAGTCTGGTATTGTCGTAGACGTCAAAGTTTTCACCAAAGAAAACAGCAAAGAACTTTCACCCGGCGTAAGCAAACTCGTCAGAGTATATATCGCGCAAAAGCGTAAAATAGGCGTTGGTGATAAGATGTCCGGTCGTCACGGTAACAAGGGCGTAGTATCAAGAGTACTTCCTAGAGAAGATATGCCGTTTATGCCGGACGGAACTCCGCTTCAAATTGTGCTCAACCCATTGGGCGTGCCTTCTCGTATGAATATCGGTCAGGTGCTCGAAGTGCACTTGGGCTTGGTAGCAAAGGCTTGCGGATGGCATATATCCACTCCGGTTTTCGACGGAGCGACGGAAGCAGACATCAAGCAATTGCTCGTTGAAAACGGTTTGCCGGAGAACGGCAAGATAGAACTTTACGACGGCAGAACCGGCGAGAAGTTTGAAAATCCGGTTACAGTAGGATATATGTATATGCTCAAACTCTGTCACTTGGTTGACGAAAAGATTCACGCGAGATCAACGGGTCCATACAGTTTGGTTACTCAACAACCTCTCGGCGGTAAGGCGCAATTCGGCGGACAGAGATTCGGAGAAATGGAAGTTTGGGCGCTTGAGGCTTACGGCGCGGCAAATATCTTGCAAGAAATCCTTACTGTCAAGTCAGACGACGTAGTGGGTAGAGTTAAGACTTACGAATCAATCGTCAAGGGTGCTCCTATCACGGAGCCCGGCACTCCGGAATCCTTCAAGGTATTGATAAAAGAATTCCAGGCGCTTGGTCTCGATGTAAAAGTGCTCAACGAGAATAAGGAAGAAATCGGACTTCGCGAAACCGTCGAAGAAGAGGGCGATTATTACGAAGAGCCGGAGAACAACTCAGAGAGCAAAGAGGTTGATATATTCGATCTTGGCACTCAAGACGATATCTTCAGTTTTGGCGACGGCAATCCGTTTGGTGATGCAGGCGACAACGCTAAAGACGACGACATCTTCAGCAATATGTTTGAAGACGACGAAAATTAAGGAGGCGTGAAATGTCAGAAGTAAATAATTTTGATTCTATAAAAATAGGCGTAGCCTCTCCCGAGAAGATCAGATCTTGGTCACACGGCGAAGTTTTGAAGCCTGAGACCATCAATTACAGAACGCAAAAGCCGGAAAAAGACGGTTTGTTCTGCGAGAAGATCTTCGGACCAACCAAAGATTGGGAGTGTCACTGCGGAAAATATAAGCGCATTAGATATAAAGGCGTAATCTGCGACAAGTGCGGCGTAGAAGTTACTAAAGCAAAAGTAAGAAGAGAGAGAATGGGACACATAGAACTTGCTGCTCCTGTATCTCATATATGGTATTACAAAGGCGTACCGTCAAGAATTAGCGTTGCGCTTGATATGTCTCCAAAGGACGTAGACCTAGTACTTTATTTCAATAAGTACGTAGTTCTTGATCCGGGTACTACGGACGTTCATTATAAGGACGTAATCGAAGACAAAGAACTTGCAGAAATCAAAGAGAGATACAGAGACCTGGGGCTTGGATCTTTCAAAGTAGGTATGGGCGCAGAGGCAATCAAAGAGTTGCTTGCCAATATCGACCTTGAAAAAGAGTCAGCAGAACTCAAAGCAATCATTGCCGACAGCGCAGATAAAGCAAACAACGCAAAGAGAACTAAGGCTGTAAAGCGTCTTGACGTAATAGAGGCGTTCAGAGTGAGCGGAAACAGACCGGAATGGATGATTTTGGACGTACTCCCAGTACTTCCTCCAGAACTTCGTCCTATGGTACCGCTCGACGGCGGAAGATACGCTGCGTCGGATCTCAACGATTTGTATCGCAGAGTAATCAACCGTAACAACAGACTTAAGAAACTCATTGAGTTTGGCGCGCCGGAAATCATCGTAAGAAACGAAAAGAGAATGTTGCAAGAGGCTGTAGACGCTCTTATTGACAACGGTCGCAGAGGCAAGGCTGTCACAGGTCCCGGCAATAGAGAACTCAAGTCACTCACGGCTCTTCTCAAAGGTAAGCAAGGACGTTTCCGTCAAAACCTTTTGGGTAAGCGTGTCGACTATTCGGGACGTTCGGTTATCGTCGTAGGACCAGAACTCAAGATGTACCAATGCGGTATACCAAAAGAAATGGCAATAGAACTTTTCAAGCCTTTCGTAATGAAAAAACTTGTAGACAGAGGAATATGCCTTAATATCAAGAATGCAAAGAGAGTGATAGAGAGAGCTCAAGACGACGTAGTATGGGATATTCTCGAAGAAGTAATCAAGGATCACCCAGTGCTTCTCAACCGTGCGCCGTCATTGCACAGACTTTCGATTCAAGCGTTTGAACCGGTGCTCGTAGAAGGCAGAGCAATCAAGTTGCACCCGCTCGTATGTAGCGCGTTCAACGCCGACTTCGACGGAGACCAGATGGCAGTTCACGTGCCTCTCTCAATAGAAGCAAGAACAGAAGCAAGATTCTTGATGCTTTCCACCAACAATATTCTGAAGTTGAGCGACGGCAAGCCTGTTGTATCGCCTACGCAGGATATGGTAATAGGTTCTTACTATATGACTATGGTACGCGAGGATGACTTGTCCGATAGCGAGCGTAGGTGCTTCAGAAATCCCGAAGAAGCAAAGATGGCTTATCAAGCGGGACAAATCACGCTTCAGACAAAAATCAATGTGAGAGTATCTAAAGAAATCGGAGGCGTTAAGTATTCTAAGGTTTTGAAAAATACCACTATCGGTAGAATTATCTTCAACGAAGCAATACCGCAAGATTTGCATTTCGTGCCTAGAAATACTCCTGAGCAAAAACTCGACCTTGAAATCAATGCAACCGTTGATAAGAAAGTGCTTTCTAAGATAGTCGACGCTTGCTTTAAGTATAAGGGCGCAACCGAGACTTCTATCATATTGGACAAGATCAAGGCGCAAGGTTATAAGTACTCTACTATAGGAGCAATCACCGCCAGCGTATTCGATATGCACGTACCTCCAATGAAAAAGGAGATTGTCGAGAAAGCGGAAAAGAATGTAGTTACTATCGAAAAGCAATTCAAAAAGGGTCTTCTTACAGAAGAGGATAGATATAAGCAGACTATTGCAATATGGCAAAGAGCCATTGCGGATATCAACGTCGAACTCAAGAAAGGTCTTGACGACTTCAATCCGATTTGGATGATGGCAAACTCCGGAGCGCGTGGTAGTATGACTCAGATTTCACAGCTTTGCGGTATGAAAGGACTTGTCGCAGATCCGTCCGGTAGAACTATCGAATTGCCTATCAAGGCGTCTCTTCGTGAAGGATTGTCCGTACTCGAGTACTTCATATCTTCTCACGGCGGACGTAAAGGTATGGCAGATACGGCTCTTAAGACTGCAGACTCGGGTTATTTGACTCGTCGTCTCGTAGACGTATGTCAAGACGTAATCGTCAACGAACTCGACTGCGGCGACACCAGAGGTATGGATATCGTACTCGAAGGCGACAACACCAAAGAGTTTATCGAGAGAATTGACGGCAGATACGTTATGACGGATATTCTTGGCGACAGCGGAGACGTAATTGCAGAAAAGGATACTATGCTATCTCCCGAGCAGGCGCAGGCTATTGCTGACGCAGGTATCAGAAAAGTCAAGATCAGAAGCATACTCAACTGTAAGTCGGCGCACGGCGTTTGCGCAAAGTGCTACGGCAAGAATATGGCTTCGGGCAATTCGGTAAAACTAGGCGAAGCAGTAGGTATAATTGCCGCGCAATCAATAGGCGAGCCCGGTACGCAGTTGACGATGAGAACTTTCCACACCGGCGGTGTAGCATTGTCCGGTGATATTACGAACGGTCTTCCAAGAGTCGAAGAGTTGTTTGAAGCAAGACGTCCAAAGGGTCAGGCTCTTATCGCAGACATTGCAGGCGAAGTTTCTATCGACAGCGAAAAGCATGTATTGACGATTTTGCCGGCTAAGGCAGAGAGCGCAAAGGTGGACTATAAGTTGGTATTCGGTCAAAAACTTAAGGTTGAGAGCGGTCAAAAGGTAGCAGCCGGCGAAGTATTGACGCAAGGTAGCATTTATCCTCAAGACTTGCTCCGCACCAAGGGCGCTAAGGACGTGCAAGAATATATCATTAAAGAAGTCAAGATACCTTACGCAAGCGCAGGCGTTGACATCAACGAGAAACATATCGAGATTGTTGTCAGACAAATGCTTCGCAAGGTCAAGATAGAAAACCAAGGCGACACGTCTATGATGCCCGGCGAATACGTAGATATATTTGCGTACGAGGCAGAAAACGAAAAGACTATCGAAGAGGGCGGAAGACCGGCTATTGCAAAGAGAACTTTGCTTGGTATCACCAAAGCCGCGTTGGCTACTGAGTCATTCCTCTCTGCGGCGTCATTCCAGGAGACTGCAAAGGTGTTGACTGAGGCTGCTATCAAGAATAAGGTAGACCACCTCGTCGGACTTAAAGAAAACGTCATCCTCGGCAAACTCATTCCTGCAGGTACCGGTATGAAGAGATACCGCAATATCGTAGCGCTTCCTGCCGGCGGCACGGAAAGCCATATCGTCGAGGAGAATATCGAATACAAGTTTGCAGGCGAAGACGATATCGAGGACTAACAACTGAATATTTTAATTCTATAAAGAGTGTGGGAGTGACGGACACTGAGAACACACAGCAACCTCTTGTAAGGTGCTAAATTCCGCAAGTATACTTGATAGATAGAATACGAAGTCGCTCTATACAAGTAGAGCGACTTTTTTTAGGAGAACAAAATGATAAAAAGATTATTTACCAGCGAAAGCGTAACAGAAGGACATCCCGATAAGATTTGCGACAAGATATCCGACAGTATACTCGACGCATTGCTCATTCAAGACCCAATGAGCCGAGTTGCTTGCGAGACCTGTACTAACACCGGTTTTATACTCATAATGGGTGAGATCACTTCAAAGGCAGAAGTGGACTATAAAGCCATCGCGCGTAAAACGGTTTTGGAGATAGGTTATGACAGCAAAGAAAAGGGGCTGGACGGCAATACTTGCGACGTATTCATCAAATTGGACAAGCAGTCACCCGATATTGCAATGGGTGTAGACAGTTCTTTGGAAAACAAAGAGAATATGGGCGAAGCGGATAAATACGACCTAATAGGCGCCGGCGATCAAGGTATGATGTTTGGCTACGCTTGCAAAGAGACGCCTGCGCTTATGCCAATGCCGATATATTTGGCGCACAAGCTCACAGACAGACTCGCCAAGGTACGTAAGAGCGGAGAACTTGGCTATCTTCGTCCCGACGGCAAGGCGCAAGTGACAGTCGAATACGTTGACGACAAAGTTTCGCGAATTGATACCATTGTGGTTTCCACTCAACATTCGCCCGACGTGGATATGGATACGTTGAGACAGGACGTCAAAAAGTATATCATCGACGGCGTTATTCCGCCGCACCTTATTGACGGAGAGACCAAGATATACATCAATCCCACAGGCAGATTCGTAGTGGGAGGGCCGCAGGGTGACAGCGGACTAACGGGGAGAAAAATTATTGTAGATTCCTATGGCGGATACTGTCCGCACGGCGGCGGCGCGTTTTCCGGCAAGGACAGCACCAAGGTGGATAGATCGGCTTGTTATATGGCGAGATACGTCTGCAAGAACATCGTCGCAAGCGGTATTGCCGAAAGATGTCAGTTGGACGTAGCGTACGCTATTGGCGTGGCAAAACCCGTATCGCTCAACGTCAACACCTTTGGTACGAGCAAGTATTCCAACGAGCAGATTGCTCAAATTATTGACAAAGTTTTTGATTTGCGTCCGCTTGCTATCATTGAAGAACTTAACTTGAGAAAACCTCAATTTGCCAAGACGAGTAATTACGGACATTTTGGCAGAGAAGATCAAGGCTTTAGATGGGAAAAGACTGACAAGGCAAAAATTATTGCTCAAATGGCTGAGGAGTTGAATTAAATCTAATTAGGTGAGACAGACGCTGTTGTCTGCCCAGTGCGGAGAAATCACAATCTTATTGACAATCAATAGTTAAATAAATTAAAATATAGAGGGTACACATCGTATGCCCTCTATGTTTTTGGAGAATTTATGGAATATTTTGACGAAATTCATTACGAAATACTCAAAGGCTATGTCGAGGAAATAGTATTCCGCAACGTGGACAACGGATATTGCGTCGTATATATCAATGCGGACGGAGTTTTGGAGACAGCCGTGGGTATTTTTCCGCCGATTGAAGAGGGCGAATATTTGGAGATGAAAGGCAATTATTCCGTCAATTCCAAGTTTGGAGAACAGTTCAACGTCAAAGAATGTAGAATTGCTAAACCTGAAGATAAAGATGCGATTATGCGTTATCTTGCCAGCGGACTTTTTGCGGGTGTGGGCGAAGTGACTGCAAAGAATATCGTCGACGTATTCGGTACGGCAACTTTGGACGTAATAGAGAGCGCGCCCAACAAGTTGGCTGGCGTCAAAGGCGTGTCATTGAAAAAAGCAATGGCGATATACGAGGCGTATATCGTGCATAAAGAACAGCAAGCTACGATAGTATTTCTTCAAAATTATGAGATAAGTCTCAATCTTGCTTTGCGTATCTACAAAAAGTATGGTGAGGGCACCAGGAGAATAATAGAAAAAAATCCATATCAAATGGTTGAGGACGTCGACGGCGTTGGCTTTATTACGGCGGACAGAATAGCCGTTAAGATGGGATTTGACCAGCGCAGCAGGTTTAGAATAAGTGCGGCAATCTGTCACGTCTTGCAAGAAAGCGCCAACCGTAGCGGACATACTTATATGCCAAGAGGCGAAGTAGTATATGAAGTATGCAATATTTTGCGAATGGATTTTGACGAATACGGTTATCTTGTCAACGGCATTATTTTGGACAACGTCGTTGCGGGCAAGATAGTCATAATCACACAGGGTGACGCGGAGTGCGTATTCTTGACTAGACTGTATGAAAACGAACTCGGCATTGCCAGATGTCTTAGTGATATGTTAAAATATTCCAATCCAATAGACCTCAATGTCGACGTGGATATCGACCAATATCAGCGGACTCATAGAATTACTTTGCACGAAGCGCAAATAGACGCTGTTAAGAATTGCGTCAATTACGGAGTAAATGTGATTACAGGCGGTCCGGGTACCGGTAAGACGACTATAATCAATTGCATTATCACGATACTTAAAAAACTTGGCAAAAAAGTTGCGCTTTGCGCTCCCACTGGCAGAGCCGCCAAGAGGCTTTCCGAGGCAACAGGCGAGGACGCCAAGACAATTCACAGACTTCTTGACCTTGACTTCACCGGAGGTAAGGGCAAGTTTAATTACAACGAAGATACCAGACTTCAAGCCGACGTTGTGATAGTCGACGAAGTGAGTATGTGCGACGAATACGTCTTTTACGCGCTTGTCAGATCTATCAAGAAAGGAGGCAGACTTATATTGGTGGGAGACAAAGACCAATTGCCTTCCGTAGGAGCAGGCAACGTACTTGCCGATATAATATCTTGCGGGCTCATTCCTATCAATTATCTTACGAGAATATATCGTCAAAGCGACGATTCGCTCATTGTTGAGAATGCTCACAAAGTCAACAGCGGAGAGATGCCTACGATAGACAATAAGTCCAAGGACTTTTTTTTCGACTCGCAGACTGACACGGCAGTTATGCTCAAGAATGTTATTGATCTTACTACAAAGAGACTGCCTGCCTTCGCTGGTATCACGCCAAGAGATATTCAAGTACTTTGTCCAACCAAAAAGGGCGTGCTAGGCGTGGAAAATATAAATATCGAAATGCAAAAGGCGCTCAATGCGCCCGATAAGAGCAAAGGAGAGATACGCTCCGGCGCAAATATCTTCCGAGAAGGCGACAAAATCATTCATACCGTCAATAATTATCAAATGGAATGGTATAGCGACGACGGTCTTAGCGGCAGTGGCGTATTCAACGGAGATATAGGATATATCTCGGCTATAGATAAGAGCGCGCCGAGTATGAAAGTTGAGTTTGACGATGGCAGAATTGCAACTTACAGGCAAGAGAACTTTGACGAACTTACTTTGGCGTATGCAATAAGTATTCACAAGTCGCAAGGCTCGGAGTTTCCTGCTGTTATCATCACCGCTTACGGCGGTAATCCCTATCTTATGACAAGGAATTTGCTCTATACCGCAATCACTAGAGCCAAGTCTTTAGTAGTTATTGAGGGTACAAAAGAGAGCGCTGCAAAAATGGTCAAGAATAATTATACTGCAAAGCGAAATACTTTGCTATCCGAATTTATCAATCAAATTACGGAGCAAGTCGATTGACCATATTTGCATCGTATCGACCGAAAACGTAGAGAACTTGAAATCTTTTACATAAAAAATAACACGCAACATTATTTGCGTGTTATTTTAGTCATCGAATATTAGTAAGTTCGATTTACGCTGTCTTTAATTTGATTAGATTAAAGCGTATAATTTACACTTGTGAGATTATACGTGATATTGTCTTCTTGAAAACGCACTACAGCGCGTTTAACAAATCTGCTTGCGCCTTGCTCTTTCATTGCTGCGGTGGAAATCATACAACTAATTGAGCCGCTTGCTGGGAACGTCTTAGTTGTGGTAAATGTACATTTGACTACAGGAATACTTGCCGTCAATGTATTGGGATAGGTTACCGTTACGTTGCCGCTTTCGTCAGCGTCGGAAGTCGTTATGTCCCCGCTGTTGTCTGCGACGCCGGTGTTTACCGATCCGCTTGTTATCTCTCCGCTTATTTCGCCGCTTGCTATCGTTTGGCTAAAACTCTTGTTTAATACAAATTTGTTGGCAAGTATTACGTTGCTGGTGCTTGAGTATGAACAGGTAAAAGATGAATTTGTTGTTTTGCTTGCTGCCGTATTATAAGTGGGAACTACTATAGTTAACGAAGCAGACAGAGTAGTTGCTCTTGCAAATTGATATAAAAATGAGTTGTCGACGACAAATGCCGACTTGCTGTATTTTGCAGAATCAGTCGTTACATCTCCGTTTTTAATGAAGGTGACGTTACTCTTTTTCTCTTCATAGGAAGTGACTATTTCTATCGTTTCCCCATCTTCTACCGTCTTGGAGTAAGAGAGTTTTGGTTCTAAACGGTGAGTCGCATAGCTTTCTGTCTCTTTGACAAAAGTCTTGCCGTCGTATTCCGCGCTCATTGTTGACGTAAATTTGTATCCGGTGAAGTTGCTGAGAGTTGGCTTGATAGAGTCGCTTGAAGAGACAATCTCTACATTTTGATTGAAGAGAGACTTCATTACTGAAGTATATTCTCCCACTTTTACGCCGTCGACAGTCACGTCATATAAGCAAGTTTCCGTTCCGCCCTCGTGCCAACCGAGATTGTTGTCGATTTGCGACATAATAGAGTTCTTGGAAAAACTCTCTCCGCAGCCTGCGAAAACAAATAGCAGAGTAGTCGTAAGTATTATTGCCACCAAAAAAATAAGTATCTTTTTCATAATGTCTACATTATAACACATTTGAAGCGTTTTGCAATAATTTTCCCCATATTATATTGCCA
>WSNH01000019.1 GCA_013316135.1 Clostridia bacterium | reverse complement strand
TAAAATAATAAAAAAGATTAGGAGTAGAATAATGGCAAAAAAAGCGCTTATCAGCGTATCCGATAAGACGGGTATAGTAGAATTGGCAAAGAGTTTGATTGATTGCGGTTATGAGATTATCTCGACCGGCGGCACATTGAAGGTACTTAATACGTCAGGCGTAAAGGCGGTGGATATTTCTTCTGTGACTGGTTTCCCCGAATGTCTTGACGGCAGAGTAAAGACTTTGCACCCAAAGGTACACGCAGGACTTTTGGCTATGAGAGACAACAAAGAGCATATGGACTTCCTTGCAAGTATGAATATCGACCCGATAGATATCGTTGTAGTCAATCTCTATCCATTCAAGGAGACGGTAAAGAAACCTAATATTGATTTGCAGACGGCAATAGAGAATATCGACATAGGCGGACCGACTATGCTCAGAAGCGCGGCAAAGAATTACCAAGACGTTGCGGTTATGGTAGACCCTGCCGATTACGCAAAGGTGCTTGACGAACTCAAGAACGGCGGAATTACCAAGGAGACCAAGTTCTATCTTATGTACAAAGTATATCAACATACGTCTTATTATGATACTTTGATTGCCAACTATCTCCGTCAGAAACTCGACATAGAGTTCCCAGAACAATTTACAATGGCGTTTGATAAAGCGCAGGATATGAGATACGGCGAGAATCCGCATCAAAACGCAGTATTCTACAAAGAAGCGTTTGACGTGGAGTGTTCGCTTGCCGTAGCCGAGCAGTTGCACGGCAAAGAACTCTCTTACAACAATATAAATGATACAAACGGCGCTTTGGATTTGCTTCGTGAATTTTCCGAGCCTACCGTAGTTGCCGTCAAGCACGCAAATCCCTGCGGAGTTGCTACTGCCAAGACTATAAGCGAGGCATTCTTCAAGTCAAACGCGGCAGATCCTACCTCGATATTCGGAGGTATCGTTGCCGCCAACCGTACTATAGACAAAGAGACGGCAGAGCAGATACATAAGATATTCATAGAGATAGTCGTCGCTCCGGATTTTACGGACGAAGCGCTTGCTATACTCAAACAAAAACAAAATATCAGACTTCTGAAGTTGCCTAATATTATGAAAGCAGTGCCGAGCAACTGCTACGATATGAAGAAAGTCGTCGGCGGTCTGTTGGTACAAGAATTTGACAGAATGGTCGTAGATAAAGACAAGTGCAAAGTTGTTACGAAGGCGCAGCCTACAGAGGCGCAAATAGAGGATATGATTTTTGCAATGACAGTAGTCAAGCATACCAAGTCAAACGCTATCGTAATCGCAAAGGACAAGACTATCTTGGGTATCGGCGGCGGACAGGTCAACAGAATAAGAGCAACAAAGCAGGCTATCGCTCATTCACTCACCGACACTCACGGCGCAGTGCTCGCCTCCGACGCATTCTTCCCATTTGACGATTGCGTAGAGGCTGCTCACGAAGGCGGTATCGTTGCAATTATGCAACCGGGCGGAAGTATCAAAGATCAACTTTCGATAGACGCTTGCGATAAGTATGGAATTGCGATGGTATTCTCGGGCGATCGCCACTTCAAACATTAAACCTTGCGTATCAGCACACTTTTTGTCTAATCTTCGGGTCTCGGAGCGGCAATGTGTAAGGCAAGTACATTTGACGCCACCGCTCGCCCTAGATAGGACAAAAATTGCACTAATCTCCAAGGGTTGATAAGCAATTTTAACAAAGAGGAGTTTTTATGAATGTATTAGTCATAGGCAGCGGCGGTCGCGAACATACGATATGCTGGTCGCTTTCAAAAAGTCCCAAGGTGGACAAAATATACTGTTTGCCCGGCAACGGAGGTATAAGCCAGATTGCCGAGTGCGTTCCTATATCCGTAATGGACTTTGACGCAATAATCGACTTTGTTGACAGTCACAAAGATATTGAGTTGACTGTAGTCGCTCCAGACGATCCATTGGCGGCAGGTTTAGTCGACAGACTTGAGGAGAAAGGGCATAGAGCATTTGGTCCTAGAGCCAACGCCGCAATAATTGAGGCGAGCAAGGCTTTTTCCAAGTATTTGATGAAGAAGTACGACATCCCTACTGCAAAGTACGAAGAATTTGACAATTACGACAAGGCGGTTGAGTATCTGGCAAAAGCCAAGTATCCGCTTGTCGTCAAGGCTGACGGACTTGCGCTCGGAAAGGGCGTAATCATCTGCAATACCAAAGAAGAGGGATTGCAAGCCGCAAAAGAGATGATGATTGACAGCAAGTTCAAGGATGCCGGCAAGAGAGTTATCGTTGAAGAATTTATGGTGGGACAGGAAGTATCTATACTTTCATTCTGCGACGGCAAGACTATTATTCCGATGGTCAACGCAAGAGATCACAAAAGAGCGTATGACAATGATCAAGGTCTTAATACCGGCGGTATGGGTACTTTCTCTCCGTCTGCTATATATACCGAAGAGGTTGAAGAAGAGGTGATGAACAAAATCATTCTTCCTACCGTCGACGCTATGAACAAAGAAGGCAGGACTTTCAAGGGAGTGCTTTATTTCGGACTTATGCTCACCGATGACGGCGCAAAGGTAGTGGAATACAACGCGCGTTTTGGAGATCCCGAAACCCAAGTAGTATTGCCAAGACTTAAGACTGATTTGTGCGATATATTCAACGCGGTCGTAGACGGAACTCTAGACAAGATAAATATCGAGTGGACCGACGACGCTTGCGTATGCGTAGTTATGGCAAGCGGAGGCTATCCGGAGAGTTATGAGAAAGGCAAGGAAATTACAATAGGCGATATTGCTGACAATATTTTGATTTTCCACGCAGGTACGGCTATAAAGGACGGCAAACTCGTTACGAGCGGCGGAAGAGTGCTTGGCGTAACGGCTATGGGCAAGGATATACACGAGGCAAGAGCCAAGGCTTATGAGGCTGTAAGCAAAATACACTTTGACGGGGCGTTTTTCCGTAGAGATATAGGCATTAAGAAGTAATCACGAAGACGAACTCGTATGTCAGCAGTCTTTTTGACATAACGGCAAGTACGCTCACCGCTCAGTTGCCACCGCACGGACAAAAATACAACTAATCTCCACGCTTGTGGGTTGATACTTATTTGATGTCATTTCGACTTACGCGAAGCGAAATGGAGAAATCATATCAGTATTAATAAACAGATAGAGACCTCTCGACTACGCTTGAGGTGATAAAACAAAATATTATTTTGACTGCAACTAAGTAGAGTGGAGAAATCTAAATCAGTATAAAACAACAAACAATATTAATTAGATAAAATAATATATAAAGGAAAGAGAAATGGTAAAGAGAATTTTCGTAGAGAAAAAAGATGGGTACAACGTATCGGCAAAGAAAACTTCTTCCGATATACAAAACGTTCTTGGCATTGCAGTCGAAGACGTGAGAGAGTTTATCATATACGATATCGAAAATCTTGACGAGGTAAGCTATGCGAACGCCAAGACGACGATTTTCAGCGAAGCGCCCGTCGACAACTTGTTTGAGCAGATGCCTGACCTGGACGGCTACAGACTTTTGGCAGTCGAATATCTTCCCGGTCAGTACGACCAAAGAGCAGACAGCGCAATGCAATGCGTGCAGTTGCTGTCTATGTCGCAAAGACCGCTTATCAAGTGCGCAAAACTTTATGCTTTCAAGGGTGTGAATGAAGAGCAGTTTGCAAGAATACGCAAGTATCTTATCAACCCGGTAGAGAGCAGAGAGGGTTCTATGCAAATTCCGGATACGTTGCAGCAGGAAGTCGTTCAAAATCTCACAGTTCCGACTATAGACGGCTTTATAGATATGAGCGACAGTCAAGTGCGCGATTATCATAAGAAAATAGGCTTTGCTATGAGTGACAAAGATTTGATTTTTGTCAGAGATTATTTCAAGGGCGAGCGCCGCAATCCTACTGAGAGCGAAATCAAGGTAATAGATACTTATTGGTCGGATCACTGCCGTCACACTACTTTTGCAACTCAACTTACCAATATCGACGTGGACAGCAACAACCCGCACGTTGGCAAGGCGCTTGAATTATATAATGATTTATTTGAAGAATTTAACGCAAAGAGAGAGGATAAATATCCCTGTCTTATGGACATTGCTACTATTGCCGTCAAAAAACTCAAGAAGATGGGCAAACTCGACAATCTCGACGTAAGCGACGAGATCAACGCTTGCTCAGTCGAAGTCGACGTTGACAACGACGGCAAACTTGAAAAGTGGCTCATTATGTTTAAGAATGAGACGCACAATCATCCGACGGAAATAGAGCCTTTCGGCGGCGCGGCTACCTGTCTTGGCGGAGCGATAAGAGACCCGCTTTCAGGCAGAACTTACGTATATCAGGCAATGAGAGTTACTGGTTGCGCAGATCCCACAGAAGATATATCTGCGACTTTGAAGGGAAAACTTCCGCAGAGAGTTATCACCAAGACAGCCGCTGCGGGATATTCGAGTTACGGCAACCAGATAGGCTTGTCGACCGGACTTGTCGCTGAGATGTATCACGAGAATTATAAGGCAAAAAGACTTGAGACCGGGTATGTGATTGCAGGCGCTCCTAAGGAGAATGTCGTCAGAAGAAAGCCGGTCGAGGGAGATATTATTGTACTTCTCGGAGGAGAGACCGGCAGAGACGGTTGCGGCGGCGCAACGGGATCGTCCAAGGCGCATACGGAAAAATCAGTCGAAGTATGCGGAGCGGAAGTGCAAAAGGGTAATCCGCCAACCGAGAGAAAAATTCAAAGACTTTTCCGCAACAAAGACGTGTCTACGCTCATTGTCAAGTGCAACGACTTTGGCGCAGGCGGAGTAAGCGTTGCGATAGGCGAACTTGCCGACAGCCTTGACATATTCTTAGACAGAGTGCCAAAGAAGTATGAGGGATTGAGCGGTACAGAACTTGCAATATCCGAGTCGCAAGAGAGAATGGCAGTCGTACTCGACAAAAAAGACGTGGACAAGTTTATTGAATACGCCAAGAGCGAAAACCTTGCGGCTACGGCAGTTGCGGAAGTAACCGACAACGGTAGAATGAGAATGTTCTATGCCGGCAATTGCATAGTAGATCTTAAGAGATCTTTCCTCGATACCAACGGCGTAAAGCAAGTGCAAGACGCTCATATCGTAGAGAGAGCAACGAATTATATGGACAGTGTAAATGAGGAGACGCAAAAACTTTTTGACAAAGGCGAGTTTGCGCAGGCTGTTCAACACGAACTTGCAAGGCTCAACGTATGTTCGACCAAGGGACTTGGCGAAATGTTTGACGGCACGATCGGCGCGTCAAGCGTGTTGATGCCGTTTGGCGGCAAGTATCAACTAACTCCCGCTATAGCAATGGCTTGTAAGCCTCCCGTCAGCGGACATACAGATACCGCAACGGTATCTACGTACGGATGTTCGCCTCAACTTATGAGCGCTTCGCCGTTCACCGGCGCGATATATTCTATATTGCTGTCTCTGTCCAAGCAAGTTGCTTGCGGAATAAGCGTAGACACCGTAAGACTGTCATTGCAAGAGTTTTTCAAAAAACTCAATCAAGATAAAGACAGGTGGGGACAGCCATTGGCGGCTCTTCTCGGCGCGTTGTACGCTCAGATAGGCTTTGGCGTCGGCGCGATAGGCGGCAAGGATAGTATGAGCGGTACTTTTGAGCACATAGACGTACCTCCGACGCTCATTTCTTTTGCAATGGGCATAGGCAAGGCAAGCAAAATAGTCACAAATACTTTTGCCGAGAATATGGGGGCAAAGGACATATATCACGTTGCTATACCAAAGGACGAATATTCCATACCGGACTTTGCAAAGACCTTGCAATTATACGGTGCGATTGGAAAGGCTATGGCGGCAGGTAAGATAAAAGCCTGCAATGTAGTCGAAGAGGGAGGCGTAATCGCAAGCGTATTCAAGGCTTGTATGGGTAACAAACTTGGCGCGACCTGGGACGATATATCTCTGGATATGTTTGTTCCTTCATTCGGCGACTTTGTAATACTTTGCGACGATATAAGCGACTTAGACGGCTTTGAAGTAGAGAAAGTGGCTGCGCTCAACGGAACTTACACAGCAGACCTCTGCGGAAAACAACTTAAGATGAGTGACGCCGCGGTTGCATTTGAAGGTACGCTAGACAAGGTCTTCCCGACTACTGCGCCTGCAAGCGGAGAAGTAAAAAATCTGATATGTTGCGCAAGAAAGGTGGATAAGGCTCCCAGAAATATAGTTCAGCCTAGAGTATTTATACCGGTATTCCCCGGTACGAATTGCGAATACGACACGGCAAGAGCGTTTGAGAGAGCAGGAGCAAAAGCCAATATACTCATTATCAAAAACCAAACTTCAAAGGATATAGAAGATTCGGCAGAGGCTATCGTCAAAGCATTGCAAGAGGCTCAAATTCTTGCATTCCCGGGCGGTTTCAGCGGCGGTGACGAGCCTGACGGCAGCGGTAAATTTATCGCTACGACGTTTAGAAATCCGCGCATTGCCGAGCAAGTTATGAAATTGCTCTATGAGAAAGACGGCTTGGCTTTGGGTATCTGCAACGGATTTCAGGCGCTTGTAAAACTCGGTTTAGTGCCATACGGCGATATAAGAGAGCAAAAGAGCGACGCTCCGACATTGACTTTCAACAATATTTCCAGACACGTATCGACAATTGTCAACGTGCGTGTGGCTACCAATAAGTCGCCGTGGCTCAGCGGTGTAAAAGTTGACGACGTATTTGCCGTACCAGTCAGCCACGGAGAGGGCAGATTTGTTGCAAGCGCGGCAGAACTTGACAAAATAGTCAAGGGAGGTCAAGTGGCTACGCAATACGTAGATATGACCGGTAGCGCGACGATGACGTCGCCGTTTAATCCCAACGGAAGTATGTACGCTATCGAGGGTATTATCTCTCCCGACGGCAGAGTACTCGGCAAGATGGGACACGCAGAGAGAATTGACGCAAATCTTTACAAGAACGTAGAAGGCAATTACGATATGAAACTATTTGAGTCGGGCGTCAAGTATTTCAAGTAACAGTAATAATTGAGCAAAGAATAGACCTAATGTCATTTCTACCAACGAGTAGAGTAGAATTCTATTAGATTTCTTCACGCGCTACGCTTGGTCGAAATGACATTTTGTAATTATAACAGACAAGACCTTATGTCACTTAGAGCGTAGTCGTGAAGTCTAATTCTATTGAAAATTGAGGTTTAATCAAATATATAAAAAGAGGATAGATATGTCGTTTTTACCTATAACCAAAAGCGAAGTAGGAGATCGTCAAGTCGATATCGTCTATGTGATAGGCGAAGCGTACGTAGATCATCCGTCATTCGGACACGCTATCGTGTCTAGGCTTTTGCAATCTCTAGGCATTGACGTGGCTATTATTCCTCAACCGCAGAACGACTCCGACTTTTCTCGCTTTGGACAACCAAAATACGGTTTTATGGTATCGAGCGGAGTAGTCGACAGTATGGTCAATAATTATACCGTCGCAAAGATTAAACGTACTCGCGACGTATACAGTGAAGGCGGAGACGTAGGTAAGCGCCCAGACAGGTGCGTTGACATATATTGCAATGCTTTGAAGAGACTTTATCCCGATACGCCTGTTGTCATTGGCGGAATAGAGGCGTCGCTTCGTAGATTTGCGCATTACGATTATTGGAAAGACATTGTTTTACCGAGTATCTTAGTATCTTCAAAAGCAGACCTTCTTATTTACGGAATGGGCGAAAGACCCTTGAAAGAAATTTTCGATATGGTAAAAAAGGGTGTGCCGCTTGACAAAATCAAGGATGTCAGAGGTACTTGTTATCTGTCAAGTTACGATAATCTTTCAGCCAAACTAAAAAAGGCAATAGAGGAACACTCAGTCGTTTTTTCGCCGTCGTATGAGCAAGTCAAGGCAGATAAATTGCAGTACGTACAGGCTTTCAACGCGCAGTATTCCAACAACGATCCATATTACGGCAAGACGTTATTGCAAAAGCACGGCGACAAATATCTAGTGCAAAATCCAATGCAATATCCTTTGAGTGTAAAAGAAATGGATGAGATTTACAATTTGCCGTACGAAAGGACTTATCATCCCAGTTATACCAAAGGAGTGCCTGCGATAGAAGAGGTCAAATATTCTTTGACGTCGGTCAGAGGCTGTTTTGGGGCGTGCAACTATTGCGCTATTGCATTCCACCAAGGGCGTATAGTGCAAAAACGCAGTAAGGAGAATATTGTCAAAGAGGCGGAGAGTTTTGTCGCAGATAAAGATTTTAAGGGATATATTCACGACGTGGGCGGACCTACGGCAAATTTCAGAGATCCGGCTTGCGAAAAGCAAAAGACTGTGGGAGTATGCAAAGACAAGTCTTGCATAGGCTATAAGCCTTGCCCGGCAATGAAAGTCGACCATCGGGAATATCTTGATTTGCTCAAAACTTTGCGACAGATAGAGGGAATAAAGAAGGTGTTTATTCGATCGGGCATTCGCTTTGATTATCTTATGTATGACGAAGATCGGGAATTTATGTACGAACTTATTAAGCATCACATTAGCGGTCAACTCAAGGTTGCGCCGGAGCATATCTCCGACGCGACTTTACAAGCAATGAACAAACCGCCGTTTGAAGTCTATCTAAAGTTTAAAGACAAGTTCGACTCAATAAATAAAAAACTCGGCAGAAAACAGTATCTCGTTCCGTATTTGATTTCTTCGCACCCCGGTTGTACGCTAAAAGACGCGATAAGACTTGCGCAGTATCTCAAGTCGATAGGATATATGCCCGAGCAGGTTCAGGACTTTTATCCTACGCCGTCTACGAAGTCTACCTGTATGTATTATACCGGTATAAATCCCGACACTATGAAGCCGATATACGTCGCCAAGACAAAGAAGGAAAAGACGTATCAAAGAGCGTTGATGCAATACCGCAAGAAGAGTAATTACGAAATTATAGTCGAGGCGCTCAAGGAGGCGGGGAGGCAGGATTTGATAGGCTTTGGCGAAGACTGTCTTGTCAAACCTACTAAAGAAGAGGCAATGGCAAAAGCCTATAGGGAGCGTCAAAAGAGTAAAATCGCAAATAATATAAAAGACTTACATTCAAGCAAGCCGAATTCAAAAGGAGCAAAGCGCAGATGATAATTACTAATATCACAATGCAGTCAAAGAATATCGACAGAGTCAATCTCTTTGTCGACGGCTCTTTTTATTCTGGCGCGAGCAGGATTGCTGTATACAATCACAAGTTGGAGGTAGGCGCAGAGATAGACAAGGACACTCTTGACAAAGTCATTTTTGACAGCGATAAGGACAAAGCGTTCGATTATGCGCTCACGTATATAAGCAAATATACGCCTACGGCAAAGATACTCACCAACAAATTGTATGATAAAGGATACGGAAAAGCAATAGTCGAATATACTGTAGAAAAGTGCAAGAATTACGGATATATCAACGACGAAGAGTACGCTCGCTCGTATATTGCGCTTAATAGCAATGTCAAAGGCAAGACAAGGCTCAAGATGGAGCTTCGCGGTAAAGGCGTAGCTGAAGAAATAATTGATAGTGCGTTGTCGCAAATGCCAAAAGACAACTCGTGCGAAGAACTCGCAAAAAAGCATAGCAAAAATCAAGATATTTACGATCCAAAGTACAGAGCAAAGTTAATAAGATTTTTGCAATACAGGGGCTATGAATGGGAAGACATTTCTCAAGCGCTTGCCGTATTGAAAATCGTCGACGAGGATTGATTTATGAAAAAAGTTCTTACGACAACTCAAATGGCTTATTGCGACAGTCGTACCATCGAAGGCGGTATACCTTCTACGGATTTAATGCGCAGAGTTGCCCAGGCGGTGTATGATAGCAGAGTGTGGCAAGGCAGTATCGCAATAATTTGCGGCAAAGGCAACAATGGCGGAGACGGTCTTGCGCTTGCTTGTATTATGGCAGACAATGGGATATTTCCCAAAGTATTTCTTCTTGGGGATATGAGCAAGGACGGCAGATATTATTATGATGATTTGCTATCAAAAGGATATGGCAGTATATACGATATATGTGAGTGCGACTATGACTTTGATATAATAGTCGATTGCATATTCGGCACCGGATTTAAAGGACAGCCGAGACGGAAATACGCCGAAGTAATAGACAACATAAATGCAAGCCGAGCATATAAGATAAGCGTGGATATTCCCAGCGGACTCGACGGCGACAGCGGAAGATACGTCACTTGCGTAAAGGCAGACGAAACAATCACAGTTCAATTTGCCAAGATGGGATTGTATCTCAACGACGGCAAGGATATGACGGGCAAGTTATCTATAATCGACGTGGGGATAGGCTTATATACTCAAGCGGCAAATATTGTTGAAGAACAAGACGTTGCCGTTCTTTTTCCAAAGCGCAATCGCAATACGCACAAGGGTACTTTTGGCAAGAGCGCAATAATGGGCGGCTGCGGAAATTATCTCGGCGCGGTTAGGCTTGCCAATATGGGGCTGTGCGCATTGAGAAGCGGCGGCGGACTCAACGTGATTATCGTTCCCAAAAGTCACGTAGGCAATATCTTAGGCAGCGTTATGGAAAGCACGGTGATAGGTATAGCCGATGACGGCGGATATTTTGTCTTTGATATGCAAGAGATAGACGCGGCGTTGAAAGGCGCGAACAGTCTTGCAATAGGTATGGGAATGGGTAACAACTATTGCCAAAACGCAAAAATTATAGAGCACATCATCGCAAATTATTCTATTGACGTTATAATTGACGCAGACGGACTTAATTCTTTGGCGACAAATGTTGAAATGCTCAAATGCGCAAAAGCGAAAATTATCCTCACGCCTCACGTAAAAGAAATGTCGCGCCTTTGCGGTAAGAGCGTAGAATATATTCTCAATGACCCAATAGGCGTAGCCAAGTCATTTGCAGAGGAGTATAAAGTCATTGTTTTGCTCAAAGGAGCAAGCAGTGTGATTACAGACGGCAGAGATGTATATATGGTGACCAACGGTGGAGCAGAACTCTCCAAAGGCGGAAGCGGAGATACTTTGAGCGGCGTAATGCTGGGTATGCTTTCGCAGGGTACTGCGCCCATTGAGAGCGCTTATTCGTCGTCGTATCTTACTGCAAAAGTCGCAAAAGATTTGACAGAAGAGTTTAGCGAGTATGGGGTTCTGCCAAGCGACGTTGCAAGGGAGATACGCAGGCTAATCAAATAAGCAGCTGGCGATATGTCAGACGAACGTCGGGATAAGAAGTCGATATGTACGATAAGTACACTTGGACGGCTTAATTTCGCCCTAGCAGTTACAAAAATAAACTATTTTAAACTTAAGTATAGGGCAGAGAAGTCGAGAAATCTATACGTATTATAAAAGGAGATATAAAAATGAAGGTATTACTTATCAACGGCAGCAACCGAGCAAAAGGCTGTACCAACAGGGCGCTTGAAGAAGTCGCAAAGGTGCTTGCGGAAAACGGAGTAGATTATGAGATATTCCAAGTCGGCAATAATCCTATAAGAGATTGCATTGGCTGTCTGCAATGCGCGACCAAACTAAAAAACAATACTTGCGTTTTTGACGACGATATCGTCAACGCTCTTATCAAAAAGGCTAGCGAATGCGACGGCTTTGTCTTCGGCACGCCCGTTTACTATGCTCACCCAAGCGGCAGAGTATTGTCATTGCTTGACAGAGTATTCTATGCAGGAGGCAGAGTATTCAGACATAAACCTGCGTTTGCAGTTGCCAGCGCAAGAAGAGCGGGGACTACCGCGTCAATTGACGTGCTCAACAAGTATTTTACTATAGCGCAAATGCCGATTGCGTCGTCGAGTTATTGGAATATGGTGCACGGTAACCAACCCGAACAGGTAGAGCAGGATTTGGAGGGATTGCAGACAATGCGCAACGCTGCCAGAAATCTCGTGTGGCTTATGAAGTGTATAGAACTTGGCAAACAAAACGGTATTGAGCCTCCGAAGAACGAGAGCGGAACTAGGACGAACTTTATAAGATAATTTGACGTCATTGAAGTTGAAATTTAACTTAAGATAGCGTACTTGCAATCGCAAGTACGCTATCTCAATAAAAGCCTAGGCTAATCATAAGCGCCTGATTTATTTTTTGCATCGTGTCAAGCGGAACTTCGCCTATTTTGTCTTTGAGTCGCTTTTTATCAAGCGTACGTATTTGTTCGAGTAATACGACAGAATCCTTGTTTAGTCCGTAATCTCCTGCAGAAAGTTCAATATGCGTAGGCAATTTTGCCTTGTTTATCTGGCTTGTCACAGCGGCGGCAATGACGGTGGGGCTGTATTTGTTACCCACGTCGTTTTGCACCACGAGGACGGGGCGGATACCGCCTTGTTCGCTTCCTACGACGGGACTAAGGTCTGCGTAATATAATTCGCCTCTTTTTATCATAATAAATCTCCACAGCGTTAGTCCTGATAAATTA
>WSNH01000018.1 GCA_013316135.1 Clostridia bacterium | reverse complement strand
CCTTAAGGGGCGTCGTGTTTTAAAGGGTAAATTACAAAATCTATTAGATATGTATAATGGCTAATTAAATTATTTGCATATTTCGTCAAGTCTAATGGGTCTGCCCTCTTGCAAAGATTTCTTTGCAGCAACTCCGATAACTACGGCTTGCAAGCCGTCTTCTATGCTGACGGGCACATCCTTATCATTGACGATACAATCAATAAATTGATTGATTTCGTTGACATACGCTTGCATATATCTTTCCAAGAAGAAAAGTAAAGGTTTCTCTGCCGTGACGCCGTCGCTATTGGAAATCACAGCGTTGGAAGCGCAATCGTTGGATATTGCAACTTGACCGAGTTCTCCAAATGCTTCGGCTCTTTGGTCATATCCATACGTTGCTCTGCGGCAATTGTCAATTACTGCCAACGCTCCGCTCTTAAGTTTCAACGTAATTACTGCAGTGTCTATATCTCCCGCTTCGCCTATTGCCTTATCAACCATTACGCCGCCCATAGCAAATACGCTCTCAACCTCTTCGCCGGAAAGATATCTGACCATATCAAAATCGTGAATGGTCATATCAAGGAATATTCCGCCGCTCACTTTTATGTAAGACACCGGTGGAGCGCCGGGATCGCGGGAACAAATCTTGAGCACATTGAGCGCGCCGATTTTGCCTTGCTTGACTGCCTCTCTGACTGCCATAAAGTTGTGGTCAAACCGGCGATTGAAACCCACTTGATATTTTACTTTGCTACCCTGCAAAGCCTTCTTGACTTCGTTTATTTTTGCAATGTCGTGGTCAACGGGTTTTTCGCAGAACACGTGCTTGCCCGCTTTGATTGCCTCGATAGATATCGGCGCGTGAGTATCGGTGGACGAACAGATAAGCACCGCGTCTATATCTTTATCTTTAAGCACGTCGCGATAATCCTTGGTGGTCTTCTCGACGCCCATACTCTTGAGCCATTTCTCTGTCTCATCATTCATAAATGGGTCGGCAACGCTCTTTACCGTTGCGCCCTTTGCATAACACATTATTGATTCGCAGTGAACTTTGCCAATTCTACCTGCTCCGATAATTCCTACATTTATCATATAATACCTCTTTTTATACTGTTGAGATTTCTCCACTTCGCTACGCTGCGGTCGAAATGACAGATTCTTTTTGAGATGAAACTAATTCAGCCTCGCGCAAGTGCGGAGAGTGTTGTGATTTTTGTCCGCGCGACGGCAACCGACGGTGAGCGGTACTATATTATGTACGTGACCCCGAGGGCAACCTAGTCGTTAGGGCAAAAGGCGCAGTGCTATACGCACTCGCCTAGATAGTGCCGTCCCAAGTTGAAACCTTAGTCGACTTCGCCTCGTGCTCGTCAAACCAGTGCGTCGTGACAGTCTTGCTGTCTGTATAGAACTTAAACGAATCTCTGCCAAGGCAGTGGAGATCTCCGAAGAATGAGTACTTATGTCCTGTAAAAGAAAATACGCCTACCGGAACCGGAATACCTACGTTGACGCCTACCATTCCGCCGTGGGTATTGCGCACAAATTCTCTTGCGTAATATCCGTTTTGCGTATAAATTACCGAGCCGTTGGCAAAAGGATTCCCATTCATTACTTGCAGTCCTTCTTCAAAGTCCTTGACTCTCTTTATACAAAGCACCGGTCCGAAAATTTCTCTTTGTCCGACAGTCATTTCGGATGTCACGTTGTCAAGAATAGTAGGCCCGAGATAGAATCCATTCTCAAATCCCTTGACTTTGGCATTTCTGCCGTCGAGCACCAACTTAGCGCCCTCATCTATGCCCTTCTGAATCCACGCTTCAACGCTCTTTTTATGGTCTGCGCTGTATACTGGTCCCAAATTCGTCGTCTTGTCATAAGCGGGACCTACCTTGATATTCTTTGCCAAAGCCACAAGTTTATCCACGAGTTTGTCCGCAATACTTTCTTGCGCAACGACCACGGGCAACGCCATACATCTCTCGCCTGCGCAACCGTAAGAAGCGTTGATAATGCCTGCCGCCGTTCTGTCCAAAGCAGCGTCTTCGAGTACGAGAGCGTGGTTCTTTGCCTCGCAAAGACATTGAACTCTCTTGCCGTGCTTGGCTGCCGTCTCATAGATATATCTGCCTACCGTCGTAGAACCGACGAAGGTTATGCCGACAACCTTTTGATTGGATATGAGTTCTTGCGTGTCTTTACGGTCGCAACTTACGATATTGAGCACGCCGTCCGGAAGTCCTGCTTCGCGATATAGTTCTGCAATTCTCAAAGACGTCATAGGAGTTGCGCCTGCGACTTTGAGTACAATAGCATTGCCGCACGCGATACATACCGGAGCCATCCAGCCCATTGGTATCATAGCCGGAAAGTTAAAAGGCGCTATGCCTACAAAAACTCCCATAGACTCTCTGTAAAGCACGGTATCATAACCCGAAGACGCGTCCATAAGACTTTCGCCCTGCAAAAGCGAAGGCATTGAGCAAGCAAGTTCCGTGCCTTCCTTTGCTTTGAGAATATCTCCTTTGCTCTCTTCCCAATTCTTGCCGTGTTCTGTAGCGCAAAGTCTTGTGAGTTCGTCCATATGTTCGATAAGCAAATCTCTAACCTTGTAGAGTATCTGAACTCTCTTGATTACGGGTACTCTCGACCACTTCTTATAAGCCTCGTGCGCATTGTCTATTACTTTGCTTACTTCAGCCGTCGTACAGCGCGGCATCTGAGCAATTTGCTCGCCCGTGGACGGATTGAAAACCGGATAAAACTTATCCGTTGTAGATTGAACAAACTCGTTGTTGGTAAAATATCCGAGTGTCTTTACTGCCATTTATATTTCCTCCTAATTAAAACCTTATAAATATCCGACGCTGTCGGTTAAATATTTGCTATGTCTTTTATGTACTTTCTTGCTTTGATGGCATATTCAAGCGGATTTGCCTTAGCGGGATCTTGCTCTGCCTCGACTATCATCCAACCTTGATAATTCGCTTTATCAAGCATCTCGAATATGGGCGCAAAATCAATACAGCCGTCACCCGGCACGGTAAACGATCCCTCTCTCACGCCTTGCAAGAAAGAAAGTTTTTGCTCCTTGACTTTCTTTACGACGTTGGGACGAATGTCCTTCAGGTGCACGTGCTTTACTCTGTCCGCGTATTTCGCCAGCACCTCTAAATAATCTTGATCGCAATATGCAAGGTGACCGCTGTCAAAAAGCAACGAAAATTTATCTTTATCCGTCATTGCCATCATCCTGTCCACTTCTTCGGCTGTCTGCACTACCGTACCCATATGATGATGATACACCAAAGATATTCCCATAGAATTAGCAATTTCGCCAAGCCTGTTCATACATTTTGCGAATTTATCCCACTCGCTGTCGTTCATCACGTATTTGCAGTCAAACACAGGCGTATTCATCTGCCCCTGTATGCTGTAACTCTGCTCCGAAGCACCAATTCTCTTTGCTCCCATTGCCTTTAGAAAATTGCATTGATTTATGAAATCTTTTTCCACTTCTTGCATAGGCTTGGTAAGCACGAAAGAAGAAAACCACTGATTGGCTATACTTAAACCTCTTAAATCCAAAGCCTTTTTGAGAGTTGACGTATCATTTGGGTACTTGTTGCCCACTTCGCATCCCTCAAAGCCTGCAAGCGCCATTTCGCTGACACATTGTTCAAAGGTATTCTCTGCTCCCAAATCGGGCATATCGTCGTTGGTCCACGCTATCGGAGCAATACCAAGTTTGATTTTTTTCTTATCCATAATTCCACCTTTACAGATTTTAATATTTTCTAGCCTTGTCAAGCATTTGATTTTTCTCGGACAACGCCTTTTCTTGATTTTTATTTCTTGTGTTTTGCGTGCAGCCTACGTTCCACCAGCCGTCGTAACCGTGCGTCATAGACTTTGGCAACACCTTAATATCTATGAGCGTCGACGTCGTCTGCTTAAGACTGTCTGCTATCGCCTCTTCAAGTTGTTTTTCATTACGCGCCGTATAAGTCACAAATCCGTATCCTTTAGCGCTCATAGCGTAATCTATATTCAAAAATCTACCGTCCCTTATAGGCTTGTCGCCGTCTCTGTATCTCAATTCGGTACATAGCGAATCGACGCCTTGCCCCATCTGCAAGTTGTTGATACATCCAAACGAAGCGTTGTCAAATAGCAATACGTTTATTTTAATTCCCTCTTGTATAGCCGTAACCATTTCACTGTGCAACATAAGATAACTGCCGTCTCCAACCATTGCGTATACTTCTTTGTCAAGACGCGCCATCTTACTGCCCAGACAGCCCGCAATCTCATACCCCATACAGGAATAGCCGTATTCCATATTGTAACTGTCCTTTTCGTCACTCGTCCACATTCTCTGCAAATCACCCGGCAGACTTCCCGCCGAACCGACAATTATCGCGTCTTGCGGTATACAACGCCTTATCACGCCTATTGCAGTGGTCTGCGCCATTGCCTCGCCGTGCTCTTTGAGATAATTTTCCACTACGTCGGGCATATGCTCGTCTATCTCCGGCTTGTAATCTTTGCCGACGGATATATGAGTAAGTCTTTGCATTTCTCTATCCCAACTCCGCTTTGCTTCTGCAATTTGAGTTGAATATCCGCTCTTGTAGTCACCTAACAATGCGTCAAGCGCAAGTATTCCCGCTTTTGCGTCTCCCACAGCCTTGACGGCGTCTAACTTTGACGCGTGAAATGAAGACATATTCAAAGTGACGACTTGTTTATCGGCGTAAAGCGACTTTGACGCCGTAGTAAAGTCTGTGAATCTCGTGCCTACGGCAATAATAAGATCGCAGTCTTTTGCAAGCGTATTTGCGCTTGAATTGCCGGTTACGCCAAGTCCGCCCGCGTTTAGCGGATGCGACGACTTGATAGCGGTCTTGCCCGCTTGCGTCTCGCAAAAAGGTATATTGCGTTTGAGACAAAAGTCTGCGACAACATCTCCAGCCTCGCTATATTTCACTCCGCCGCCTACGATAAGAAGCGGCTTTTTGCTATTCTTTATTGCCTGCGCCAAATCGTCAAGTTCTTCTTTGACAGGTGTTGGACGCGTAATTCTATGTACTCTCTTCTTAAGAAATTCTGTCGGAAAGTCGAATACTTCGCCTTGTACGTCTTGCGGCATAGCAATAGCCACGGCGCCTGTATGCGCAGGGTCGAGCAAAACTCGCATTGCGTTGAGCATAGCGCTCATAAGCATTTCAGGGCGCGACACTCTGTCGTAATATCTAGTCACTGCCTTGAACGCGTCATTTGTAGTTACTGCAGCGCTATAAGTGTGCTCTATCTGCTGAAGCACAGGATCGGGCTGACGCGTTGCAAAAGTATCTCCGACAAAGAGCAGCAGAGGTATGTTGTTCGCCGTAGCCGTACCTGCCGCCGTCACCATATTTGCCGCTCCGGGACCTATAGAAGACACGCAAGGCAGGATCTTACGTCTGTTGTTCTGCTTTGCGTATGCAATCGCAGCCTGCGCCATACCTTGCTCGTTTTTGCCTTGATATACTTTCAATGAGTGTTTTGCCATTGACAAAGCTTCGCCTATGCCAAGCACACAACCGTGACCGAATATAGTAAAAATTCCCTCGACGAATTTGTTTTCCTTTCCGTCAAAACTGACGTATTGATTGTCCAAAAATCTAACGACGGCTTCGCCTACGCTCATTCTCTGGCTATTCATATTCCCTCCTTGCTCTTTCATTATTTCTCCCAATATTCATATCTAGGGTCAACTATTCTCGTCTTGTCCCAAGGATTGCCGTCCAGATGTCTTATCATCCAACAGCAATACATAGGATATCCCGGAGCCGTGACCTGAACGTGCGTCTTCCCGCCGGGGAAACAACCGACGCTGCCGTCCACGATAGTATGCGGCTCGAATTCTCCTATAAAGCACGCGCCAAAAGCCTCGGGCGTAGGCATCTTATAATAATACACTTCAGGTTGCGGATGGGAATGAGGAAGATAACTCCACCATCTGCCCTGCCTTGCGATGACTTCTCCCACCACGAGATTGGAATATGGAGCGTTGGAATAATCAAACACGGTATTGACGTCTCTCACTGCCGTATTCTCCCACACTCCATCGCAAGACACGCTTCTTATAACGTCCTTTTTATCATAAAACTTGGCAGGAAATTCTCGCTCGTTTGTAGTGGCAAGATATATTATTTCACTGTCGGCAGAAGCCTTGACGGTAATCGTATTACCTTTACATACGTGCATAGTAATCGGCAAATCTTCAAACACGTCTTTTCTTACGCCGCTCCCCACAAGTTCTCCGCATTTCATTTCCACTGCGCCTTCGGTGAGAAGCACGCACATTTCCTTATCTTTTTCGCTATAAGTCACGCTTTCGCCCTTTGCGATTTTGACGACAAGGATATCCATCAGCATATCCTTATTTTTGCCATCCATTTTCGTCAAAGTTTTGACGCCTTTGCTATTAAACTTTGGATAATTAAAAGCCATAATGCCTCCATAGAGTTGCTATACAACTGTTATAATCTTATTAAATTAACCTCTTGCAATCATATCGCCGAATTGTTTTTTCTCCTCTGCGATAAACTTCTCCAGTTCTTTTACCGTCGGCATAAATTCCGAACAGCCGTGCGCGGAAACAAGCATTGACGCCGACGCCGAGCCAAGTTCCAAACAATCCATTATGTCCTTGCCCTCAAACATACCGTACATAAACGCCGAGCCGTAACCGTCGCCGCCGCCGAATGACTTAAACGCCTCTACCGGGAAAGATTTGATATTGTATTTCTTACCGTCGCAGGTGTGCGCCGTGCTTCCTTTTTTGCCGTGTTTTATTATGACAATCTTGGCTCTTTTTCCAAACCAATATTCAGCCGTCTGCTCGTCGTTCATATCGGGCGCAAATATGGCTTGAGTCAAATCGTATTCTTCTCTCGATCCCATAATAATATCGGCGTGTTCGGCAACTGCCGTATAATATACCGCAATTTCGTCTTTGCTCTTCCAGTTATACGCGCGGTAATCTATATCAAATATAATCTTCGTATTGTTTTTTTCGGCAAGTTGCATAGCCTTGAGACAAGCCTCTCTGGAAGGGCTTTGCGCAAGCGCAGTACCCGATATGAGAAGCGCCTTAGAATTTGCAATATACTCTTCGTCTACATTTGACGGCTCAAGCATAAGGTCTGCTACGCCGTCTCTATACATCAAAATACTGCTCTCCGACGGCGAAAGGATTTCCGTAAAGGTCAAACCGAGTTTTTCTCCGCCATTTGCTCTCACGACTCTGGACACGTCGATGCCTTCCTTTGCAAAAAAATCAGTCACATAATCGCCAAACTGATCGTCGGAGACCTTGCCTATGAAGCCCACTTTCTTGCCAAGCCGCGCAAGTCCCACCGCCACGTTAGCGGGTGAGCCGCCGAGATACTTGCGGTATTGTTGGCTCTCGGACAAAGGCTTGAAATAATCCAACGGATTAAAATCAATTGCTATTCTTCCCACCAAAACGAGATCGAATTTTCTGTCTTTTTCAAACTTAACGTATTGCATTTTCCACCTCTTCTAAAATTTATGAATATGCTTGATTTTCCTTAATTATTTAGTCAGGCTGACACAATTTTATGATACTCATTGCCACTTCCTGCACCGCCTCTATTGCATACGGCAAATAAGTCTTGGGGTCATAAGTCGCTTCTTTGCTTGCCAAGCCCTTTTTCAATCCCTGCGTAAACGCCTGTCTCAGGTGAGTTGCAAAATTTATCTTGCTTATGCCTGCGTCTATACACTTTCTTATCACCTCGTCGGAAAGTCCGCTTGCTCCGTGAAGCACCAAAGGTATATCCACTGCGCCTGCGATCTCTTTTATTCTGTCTATAGCGATATGCGGCTCGCCCTTATATACTCCGTGCGCGGTGCCGACGCCTATTGCCAAAGAATCTACGTTCGTCAGTTCGACAAACTTTACGGCTTCGACCACCTCGGTATATTTGATTTGTCCTTCCGTCTCTTCTTTTCCGCCTATAGTGCCTAGTTCCGCCTCGACGCTTACTCCGCAAGAATGCGCCATATTTACGACCTGCTTTGTCAATTCGACATTTTTATCAAAAGCAAGCATAGACCCGTCGATCATCACAGAAGTATAGCCTGCGTCAATACAGTCTTTGCAAACTTGCAAATCTCCGCCGTGATCTAGGTGTATGGCAATATCGGCCCCGCCGTTGTAATTGGCTCTGACAAGCGAAGAATACGTCGCAACGCCTCCGTATTTCAACGTACGCGGAATAGTCTGTATAATAATAGGTGCGGATAAATAATTTGCGGCGCCGAGCACGCCCAAAACGCTTTCGAGATTGTCGACGTTAAAAGCCGGAACAGCATAGCCTTCCTTCTTGGCTTTCAACAACAATTCGCTGCCAGTAACTATCATAACTGATTTCTCCCAAAATCACATTTATAATGTTATTATACTATCGCCGCTTTGTCTTGTCAATATCTAAATCAAAAAATTTTACCAATTCCGCCATAAAATTATTTACCGACAATTTAATAAAATTTGCCTAATTCTTGCTATAAAAGGGCGAAAATGTGACATTTTAACCTTTTTTAACAAATATTATGGATTATTTCTATTTATCATCATAACCATTATGTCCATAATGTTTAATATCGTCCATATCCGCGCAATTTAAAACAATCTCTACATATTACATTCTAACACTTATAATATAAGCGTTAAATATTAGATGAGAACGCCTATACGCGCATATCTTAAAAGCAGACGCAAAACAAACTGATAATATATGTATATGATAAAACTCATTGTATAGCAATAATTCCCATCCTTATAGTCCAAAGCATTGACAAAAAAACTTGTGGGATATATACTTTTAATATCATAAATACGCGGAGAATACCAAAATGAAGAAAGTACCGTTTGTGACGAAAGAACAAATTGAAGAAATAAGCAAGACCTACCCCACGCCGTTTCACATCTACGACGAAAAGGGCATAAGAGAAAACGCGAGACTTCTCAAAAAAGCCTTTGCGTGGAATAAAGGTTTTAAGGAATATTTTGCCGTAAAGGCAACCCCAAACCCGCACATATTGCAGGTATTAAAAGAAGAAGGCGCAGGCGTAGACTGCTCTTCTTTGACAGAATTGATGATGAGTGACAAAGTTGGATTTGAGGGACACGACATAATGTTTTCCTCCAACGTAACGCCCAAGGAAGACTTCCGTCTCGCGGCAAAGTTGGGCGCAATCATCAACTTTGACGACCTAACGCACATAGATTATTACAAAGACTTGGCTCCATTCCAAGACACGATGTGTTGCAGATACAATCCGGGCGGAGACTTTACCCTCAACAACGAGATAATGGACACACCCAAGGACGCAAAATACGGAATGACCAAAGAGCAAATCAAGATAGCATACGCAAAACTCAAAGAATACGGCGTCAAAAACTTTGGTATACACGCATTTTTGGCAAGCAACACTGTAGGTACGGGCTATTATCCCACGCTTGCCAAAATACTTTTTAAACTTGCGGTAGAAATCAAAAACGAAATCGGCGTACATATATCATTCATCAACCTATCGGGCGGCGTAGGCGTACAGTATCGTCCCGACAAGGAAGGCAACGACATACTTGCGATAGGCGAAGGCGTACGCAAAGCGTATGAAGAAGTCCTCGTGCCCAATGGAATGGACGACGTGGCAATATTCACGGAACTTGGCAGATTTATGCTTGCTCCTTACGGCGCATTGATAGCAAAAGTAATACACAAAAAGCATATATGGAAAGAATATGTCGGACTAGACGCTTGCGCGGCAAACCTAATGCGCCCTGCAATCTACGGCGCGTATCACCATATCACCGTGCTTGGCAAAGAAAACGCTCCGCTTACTTATAAGTGCGACGTAACGGGCGGACTGTGCGAAAACAACGACAAGTTTGCCGTCGACAGAATGTTGCCCGAAGTGGAGATAGGCGACTATGTCAATATTCACGACGCAGGAGCACACGGCTTTGCAATGGGCTATAATTACAATGGCAAACTACGCTCGGCGGAACTTCTTCTTAAAGAAGACGGAAGCGTCAAACTCATAAGAAGAGCCGAGACTCCCGATGACTATTTTGCAACTCTTGACTTTTCACAATTCAAGAAATAATTCAATACTGAGTATCGCAGGCAAACAAACGAAACTGCGAATACTTGCCTTTCAACAAGCGCGAAAAGCCGGCAAAGCAAGAGAAAAACAACATCGACTAAATACAAAAAATGCCTCTATCCAAAGATAGGGGCATTTATTTAAAAAACCGCTGCTATTTCTTATCTGCGAACTTACGCACTTTCATAGAATATTTATCCGACGCCTTGGCATTGTCCATATACTTTTTAAAAGCGCCAGCATAATCTGAAAGCAAATCGTTTTCTCTAAAAGAATAATACCCTTCTTTGCTTATAATAATATGATCAATCAGCGCGATACCCAGCACTTCGGAGAGCGAGATTAGCCATCTTGTAAATTCTCGGTCGTCGAATGAAGGCAAGGGGCTTCCCGAAAGATGATTATGCGCTATCATAATGCAATTTCCCTGCGAATCGGCGGTACGCAGAATAAACTCTCGCGTATCGAGTTGACAGGCGCTGAGCGTTCCCTCGCCGACCTTACAACTTGACAGAAGCGTTCCGTTTGCGTTGAGAATGAGCATATAGATATTTTCTTCTTTTTTGTCCAGAAAGAGTTGACGTAAATACTCCACTGCGTGCGCAATGGTATCCAGCGTAGGTTTGTCGCCGAACTTTTGCATATTGTATTTTTTGAAAATATGCGGAAACGCGCTGAGATACAGCGCGGCATTGCGAGTCATATTCTTGACTTCCAAGAGCAACTTAGGCGAAGCGTCGAGCACGTTTTCAAGAGAGCCGAACTTGTCTATCAAATCGTGCGCGATAGGATTAGTATCTTTGAGCGGTATCAACGGATACAGCAAAAATTCAAGCACCTCGTGTTCGGGCATATCGTCAATACCTTGACTCAACACCCTTGCTCTCATTCTGTCTCTGTGACCTTGATGAGGGTTATTCTTTTTTTCTTGCGTCATTTTTCTTTAGTATTGTATAGCAAATTTTATTTAATTATATTTTATCATTTATTCTGTCACCTCGAGCGCAGTCGAGAGGCTCTCTTATGCTGCCTCTCCGCTTGACGTTACTGCAGGCGTAGTCTTATAATTTATATCCGCGTTCTTAATGCTGTCGAGAAAATCAATTATCACGTCGGTGGAAATTGCGCAACCGATACCGTAGGCGTCCTTACTAGAGCCGTCGATTCTGGCGTATACAATACCGCAAATTCTGCTATACGCATTGAAAAGCGGACCGCCACTGTTGCCGTGATTGATATTACCGTCGAGTATCACGGTATCGTGCATATCGTTTTTATTGAGTCTAATTGCCGGAGACGCAATCGTAAGTTCTGTGAGAATAAGCCCTATGTTTTCGGGATTGCCTATCGTATAGACTCTTTCGCCGTAATACAGTTCTCGCTCTGTCTCAAACACCAACGCTTGGAACTTAGCGTCGTTGGATATAAGCGGAATATTGAGCGTATTTATCTTAAGCACGGCGAGGTCCGCTGAAGAACTGAATGCTACGAGGCTTGCCGAATACTCTTTGTTGTCGGCAAAAACCACGCTGTAATTTGCGCTCATAGGCTTATCTGAACCAAACATAGGCGTATCGTTGCCCGTCGAGGAATAGCGCACCACGCAATGCCTATTGGTGAGCACATAGCCGTCCTCTGTGATGACAAAGCCGCTGCTTGCGCTTGTGACGTTCTTATATTCGCTAATGATACGCACGCAAGACGCGATAGTATTATTAGCGACGATACTTGCAGTGCGAGCGTCGTCCACCTTACCGATGTCAATATAATATCTTGTCGGATCGGGATTATTTGAAAACCAACCGTTACACGCCGTCAAAGACAGCGTCAAAACGACGAAAATCATTGCCAATGCGATTGAAAATCCGCGCTTCTTTTTCATTATTTTGTCAAACTCCATTTTTCGATATGTACGGCTTCTTCGCCGACCGCCAAACTCTTGATAGGCGAAAGCGTCTCTATCTCAAGCATAATATCGTTGGTATACGTCTCAATATTGCAGTTGTGATCTCCGTATTCGCCTTCGGGAGAGTCGATCTCTATCACAAACTTCATACCCTTTATATTTACGCTGACTGGTCCGCAGGCAAAAGTACCTATCTTTATCGGTTGAGCCACACTCTTTTGTTGCAATGTGATAGAATCGTTGGAGATACAAAGTCTATCGTCTTTGAGGTCCGTATAACTCCAAAGCGTGATATTTCTGTTGGGCAAAAGCCCCATATCTTGCGTGCTGATTGGTATATACGCCTTTGCGCCCTTGTCCATCACAGATAGCGCCCACAGCGCTACCGGCGGCGTAGCAACCTTACCTTTGTTGACAAACTTGTGCTCCACAACGGCATTGCCGTCTCTGTCCATAACTATCTTGACAGTCTTCTGAAGTCCGGTGGTAATCTCTACTTCGCTTACAAAAGTCACGCTGTCACCCTCTTCGATGACTTCGACCGGCGCATTGTCGGGATAATATGTGTCAAGGTATTCCGGACACTTCCAAAGTCTGTGACCGCCGTATATATGCCAAATACCCTTGCCGGGGAGATTGGCGTCAAAGTATTCTCCGCCTTTGTTGATAAGGTCTTGAGCGTCTTCGTAGAATATATTTTCTCCGCCGTCAAATCCGTAATAAATCACTCTCGGACCCACGTCGACGGTGACGAGTATAGTCTTGCCGCCCTTTGACAATTTTGCGCATTTTCCGTATTGCTTATAATCAATATATTGCATATAAGTTAATCTCCCTTAGATTTACTTCCTTTACTCGATATTTTATCACAATATTTTTACAATTTCAAGGCTAATAAAATTTTTTTAATATAATATGTCTAAAAATATATCAAATCTTTACAAAAGACGATTTTCAATATATAAACTTCTTTATTCGACGTCAACTTTTGTCATTTCGACCTACACTTTGTCATTTCGAGCGTAGTCGAGAAATCTCATACAATATCATACAATCGGATTGAGACCTCTCCACTGCGGTCGAGGTGAC
>WSNH01000226.1 GCA_013316135.1 Clostridia bacterium | reverse complement strand
TTCCTCCATAGCGAGATAAGCCTCTATGACAGAATGAGTGATATCTTCGATTCTTTTGATAGGGTATTCTTTAAATTCGTCAATAAGGTCATATATGTTTTGTTCGGCAAGTACTACTTTGACGATATAATCTTGTAAACTACAGTTCAAGCCCTTTTGCGACAATGCGTCGTATGTCTTCTTTGCGTGGTCTTTATCTAAGTATTCTAGCAAGTATTTGCTGCCAAAGCCTTTTTGCGTGGCAGTGCAATTAAAAATTTTTTTATCTTTCAGAAAATAATACAATTCGATTGCCGTCTGTGACACCTCGAGTTGATGAGAAGTCAAGATAATCGTAGCGCCGTTATTACGGCAAATTTGCAAAAGATTTATTGCCTTTTCCACGCTTATTATATCAAGTCCGTTAAAAGGCTCATCAAGTAAAATTACTTTTCTTCCTTTCACGCACGCAAGCAATATTGCAATCTTTTGCTTCATACCGATAGAGTATTTTCGCGCTTTTATGTCAAGTATATCTTTGACATTGAGTATGTTGGCATATTCGTCAAGTTTAGATATATCGTTGCAAAAATATTGGATATTTTCCCGCCCGCTCATATTCCTGAATAATGCTGCGTCTTCAATCAAGATGCCTACATTTGACAGGGGAGAAGGATTCTTTTTTATATCGACACCGTCTATAAATATCTCTCCGTCATAAGGCAAAAGACCGCTTATGCACTTGATAAACGTGCTTTTCCCGCATCCGTTGGCGCCGAAGATACCCACGCTTACACCTTTTTCAAAAGTTATTTGAGGTATATCCAGCACAGAATTTTTACCGTAGGATTTCTTTAGATTTTTAATTTCTATTCTTGCCATATATTATGCCTCGATATAATATTCGTCTGACACTCTAAATGTATTGGTTTCTTTGTTAAAATACAAAAAAGTTTTTCCTTCTATTATTTCTGCATTTTCATTATAGAAGATGTTGCAGTCAAGTTCAATTGAACAATTTCCTTCGTCTATCCTATATGCGGAATAAATCTTTTTGAGTTGATCCCAAGTCAAAGCGCTCTTACATTCTTTTCCCAACTCTTTTTGATTTTCGCCGTTTGCAAATATCGCCTCGGTCAAATCAAGCCAAATAAATTCGTTTGACAATCGTACAGTAGAGAAGTGAGCCAAGTAGTAAAACTTATTTGCATAAAATTTACCTATCCATACGTAGCCTTGCGAAGCAAACCACATACATTCGTCACCCCCATTAAATTGCTCGCATCTTTTGATTTTGCTCAAATAGTAACTTTCGTCGCTTATCTTAAAAGTTCCAATATAATACTCACTATTTTGCAAAAACTTAACAAAATCTTCTTTGTCTTTTGGCAAAATTTCAAATTTTTTAGAATACTCGTCATTACTTATTGACGCCAATTTAAACTTTCCGAAAGAAAAACCGATATTGAAGTTATCGTTTGTAAGAAGTATTTCACAAGGTTGCGTCGCATTTGGCAGGCAAGCGCACAACGACAGTATGAGCGCTAAACTAAAAATGAGAATAATTACAAGGTACTTTCTATTTCTCATACTTCAATAGAGTTGATTTTAGTTTTAATATAACTACTTGATATTATACTTGTTATATGACTTTCGTTTTGAGTAGTGCTATAAGAAATGTAAGCGTTAGGAGACGCTTCAGACGCTAACGGAATTTTGCCGTTATTGCTTCCGTCACTAGTAGGCGCTTTATAATTACTGTTAGTAGAAACGCTGTGAGTTGTCATTGAATCCCGACATTTGATGAGACCTGTCACCATCATTTCTCTTTCTGTCATAAAATCACCTCATATATTTATATATTGTTATTATAACAAACGGAGCAGTGGAAAGTCAACGTAGCTATCTGCTTAAATCTGCTATTTTAATAAAAGGAATTGAAATCAAAACTGTTAATATAGGGAGTATTATTACAGGGATATATAATAATACACTACTTAGGTCAGTAGAATATTTGTTTTGTGCAACTAAACACTGTACAAAGC
>WSNH01000225.1 GCA_013316135.1 Clostridia bacterium | reverse complement strand
AGTATCTATTCGCTGCTCAACTTCTTCGGAGAGAATATTCCTCACGCAGAGCAAGTTTATAATTTGTCGATTCAACTTGTTCGCATAAGAGATGAGATAGCGCTTGATTTCTTGCATAGCATTGTTATATTTGGCTTGGTCTTTAATAAGTACCGGGTCGGGTATAGCCTTGTAGCGACTGCTTGCAAGTACGCTGAGCAAAGCAAACTTCTTGTGAAATCCAAACGGCAAAAACCACTTATTCGACCTCGTCATTCCTATAATTATATCGGCGTCCTTAAAATACTGCCTTCCCTTGCCCCACTTAAAAGTAGGCTTATGCGACAACACGTACTCTCTGTCAAAGCCCTCGTCTGTCAATACTTTTTCCGACTTTGAATTTATTCTAAAAGACTTGTTGAAGACAGCAGAACTTTTTACCCATTCGATATTTTTTGACAAAATCTCGTCTTCTTGAACTATTTTTCTGAATACGTATTCGCAATAAGGAGACCTGCAAATATTCGACATACAAATAAATAAAATCTTCATATCGTAATTATAGCATACATAAAGTCTTATTTCAAGATACTTTTGCAAATATAACCAAAGAAAATAACAGCGCCGATGAAACCGTTTTGCGCTGTTATAGATTCTTTATGTGATTTTGCGATATTTAATTATACGTCGCAAGACGTCAAAATTATTGATGTAAAAAATCAGCAAGTTGTACTTCTATTGCATCCAACAAATCGCGTATTCTCCTCTCGTCTTCGTCGCTACACTTTTGTGCAATACAAAGCGTAGTCTCTCCCTTGAACGTAGTGCTCGTAAGTTGAATATACGGTTTGAACTTGGTTGCTCCGGTCATAAAAGTATCAATGCAAGTAAGTCCGTCGAGTTCAACGTATTCTTCAGGTATCACACCTATATTGGACATACCAATAAGCGGATTCTCATAGCCCAACTTAATTGCAAACTCAGCAATTGAATACGGAAAAATTTTAAATGCCAACGCCAATAACGGTATGCCGTAAAGTCCGCAAAACTTATCCTCTTTGGACTCGTTGTTTTTTTCGGTTACTATACGCAATGTATCGCAGAAAGTCTCGCCGACTTCGTCAAGAACGCAAGGCATAAAACCCGTGAGATTGGTTATGCTCTCGGAATTTTTTGATTCTATATGGTCGCGCAAATTCTTCATACTCGTGACAACCAATCTTTTATCGTCACTTGGAGCAAGACGTGTGGATATTGCTCTCGCATACGCCGTCATAAACACGTCGTTGAGCGTGGCGCCGTATTCTTTGCCTTTTGCTTTAAGAGCCTGTAGCGTTTGACTTGACAATTTCTTAAAGTTGAATCTCGTAGTGCAATCTTTATCGTCTGTAAAATCAAACTTATTCTTAACTCCGGTGTGTGAGACGTTTTTATACAACTTCCTCGCTTCTTCCGCCTCTTCCTCGCTCATATCTTTGTATAATTGAGAGTAATCGCGAGAACCGTCTTTAAGTTGAAGATCTGCTATATCTCCGCCTTTTGCCACCAAATTGTAGCCTTCGATAATCTTGCAAATAAAATATTTGAAGTCCGCTCCGTCTAAACACATATGATTAACGAGCACGGAAATAGCGCTTCTTTCGCCGGAATAATGCGCGACTATATCAAATTGCAATTTCGCCTTATAACTTATTTCTTTTGAAAGCGAAGAAAGCACGCTTTTATGAATGTCGTCGCAAATAACTTTGCTTGCCATCTCTTCGGCTGTATAATCTTCGTGGACTTCCCAGTGGGGATTTATGGCGTTACTGTGAAAAGTCGAACGCAAGATTGGAAAATGCGTCACAACGCGGTATATTGACTTGCGCAATATATCCAAATCAATATTGCCTTCATACTCTATTGCCGCGTGTATCATTCTGTCATAATAATTTCTGAAAATATATTGAACTTTGTCCCAAAGTTCTGCTTTTAATTTTTCCATTCACTTCCTTAATCTACGGTAATTTAATTTGCTGGTGAGACATTACCGTATTTCCTTAAACAAATTATAGAGAATAAA
>WSNH01000017.1 GCA_013316135.1 Clostridia bacterium | reverse complement strand
AGATATGGAAAACATAAACGGCGCTGAACCAAAGTGGTATATACTCCAGACTCAGTTTGGATACGAATCAATCGCCGCCGGTAGCCTTACAAGTGAATGACGGACAAACTCTCATACCAAAATCCATAAGTCCTGCGACTGCGTCTGTGACTACTCTTACCTTACCTTTGCGTATAGCCTTGACTATCTTCTTGCCTGCCGTGCTAGCTTTGATACCGATACTCTCTACCAAAGAATCCGCTTTTGGACCGCTCTCGCCCTCTCTTGCCTTGTATATATCCGTCTTGACAGGACCCGGCATTACGCAAGACACGCCTATTCCAAAACCTCTCAATTCTTGCGCCAAACATTCGGTAAGCGCCCAAACGCCGCCTTTAGTCGCCGAATAGATACTTTCTCCACCAACCGGCAAAATAGCAGACGCGCTTGCCACGTTGCATATATATCCGTATTTTGACTTTTTTATCGTAGGAAGCATTGCCTTACAACCATAAACAACGCTCATAAGATTGGTATCAACAACCTTTTTGATTTGATCGTCGGTCAAGTCGTTGTATTGTCCAAAAGGTTGAATCATACCTGCGTTATTAATAAGAATATCAGTCATAAAGCCCATATTCTCAAGTTCTGCGGCAAAGTCTTTCCAAGCCTGCAAATCCGAGATATTAAATCTGCGGTACGAGAATTTGTCGCCAAGTTCCGCTTTCAACTCATCGAGTTTTGCCTTGTTTCTTGCCACACCCATAACATTGCAACCGTACTTTTTGACCAAAATCATAAGCACTTCTTTGCCCATACCGGTAGAACAACCGGTAAGGACTACGTTTCTTCCATAAAGCCATTTCTTTGTCATATCAACCACCCTAAAACAATTTTATTAAATTTTTGTGTATTTTTAACTATAATAGTTTATTATATAAATTAAAATATGTCAACTTTTTAGACCTATTTATGAGGAAAAGACGCATTTAAGCCCACCTATCTCCAAACTACTCGTACTTAGTGCGCGCTACTGCGCTTTCCCAACCGAGCAACAAATCATAGCGGCGCTTTTCGTCCATAGTAGGCTCAAACTTCTTGCCTTTGCCGATTTGCTTCTTAAGTTGCTCTATATCTTTCCAAACTCCCGCGCAAAGTCCAGCAAGATAACATACCCCCAACGCCGTTGTCTCTACGACCGCAGGGCGCAAAACATCTGCTTGCAACAAGTCCGCTTGAAATTTCATAAGTATATCCGACACGCTTGCTCCGCCGTCCACGGCAAGCGACGTTATTTTTTTGTCAATATCACTTTCCATTGCGTGAACTACGTCAAAAACCTGATATGCAATAGATTCCAATGCAGCGCGTACAAAATGCTCTTTCTTGGCGCCTCTTGTAAGTCCAACTACAGTACCTCTTGCATTTGCGTCCCAGTGCGGCGCGCCCAGTCCTACGAATGCAGGCACGATATATACTCCGTTGGTATCTTCGACGGTAGCCGACAACTCGTCGGCTTCTCTCGCCGACGAAATGAGCCTCAACTCGTCTCTCAGCCACTGCAAAACCGCTCCGCCTACGAAGACGCTGCCCTCAAGAACGTATTGCGGTCTGCCGTCCTGCATACTCGCCGCCAAAGTGGTAATAAGACCTCGCTTCGATACGACAAACTCATCGCCGGTATTCATCAAAGTAAAACAGCCCGTGCCGTACGTATTTTTGACAGAGCCTTTTTGCACGCAGAGATGTCCAAATAACGCCGACTGCTGATCGCCCGCTACTCCGCAAATTGGTATCTCTGCTCCTGCAACGGCTTTGTCGCAAACTCCGTAATTATATGACGACGGATAAACCTTTGGCAAAACGCTCTTAGGTATACCAAAGAGTTCAAGCAGCTCTCGGTCCCATTGAAGAGTCTTGATATTAAACATCATAGTTCTTGACGCGTTGGTATAATCGGTGGCGTGGATCTTTCCGCCGGAGAGTTTCCACATAAGATACGTATCTATCGTACCGAAAAGCAACTGTCCCTTTTCCGCCTTTTGCCTTGCTCCCTTGACATTATCCAATATCCACTTGAGTTTTGTTGCAGAAAAATACGCGTCGACGGTCAAGCCCGTCTTGGAATATATCAATTCGTCAAAACCTTTTGCTTTGAGTTCGTCGCAATATTCTGCAGTACGTCTGCACTGCCATACTATTGCATTATATACAGGCTTTCCGGTGGTCTTGTCCCACACGATAGAAGTCTCGCGCTGATTGGTGATACCAATGGCAGTCACGTCATCCAAAGACGCTCCGCTCTTGCTGATTGCCTGCTTGAAGACTTCAAGTTGACTGCTCCATATATCCTCCGGATTGTGCTCGACCCAACCCGCGCGCGGATATATCTGTTTGAACTCCTTCTGCGCAACTCCCGCTATCTTGCCTTTATCGTCAAAGACAATCGCCCTTGAAGAGGTAGTGCCTTGGTCTAGCGATACTATGTATTTTTTAGATTCTTTTCTACACACTGTCTTGGTCGCGACAATGTCAACTCCCAATCCGAAAATATCTTTGATAATGACTTGTCCTATTTCCACAGGCGCCGAAACAGAAATATTATCCAATAGTTTTAAGGCGTCGAACATCTTTTCCTTGGGTATGGCGTCGCTCGTCTTGACACTGACCATATTTATCTCTCCGCCGGTCACATTGACGATTGAAGTAACTACGCGTTTGGGACAAGTGACCTCGTCTTTTGCGTACTTTGCGCCCCTAGGACAAGTATTGCCCTCCACTGTTATATTATTTCTGTCGCGGTCGTCTACTTGCAAGTGACACCCCATCGGACAACAAATACATATCATTTCTTTCATATATTTTCCTCTCTTAATATCAATCTTTGAGACGCAAAGTCAATCTATCGCCCTTTTGTATTCTCTTGATTTGTTCACCTGTCAAGACAATCGACTCCATTTCGCCGGGAGTGACGATTTGTTTTTTCTTTGACAGCACTTCTTCGCCGTCTATCTCTGCGACAAGCCTCTTATTCTTGAATACGTTGGACACGCGCATCTTAAGTTGCAATTTGTCAAGTCTTGCACTCTTTGACAAATACTGCGGCACGACGTATCGCACTCCGTCTTCGCCAACAATGCTAACCTTTCCGTCGGGCATTATCCCCTGTTGTATATATCTGACCGCGCTTGCGCCAGCGTCCTCGCTCTCTTTGCTGACGAAATCCACAAGGTCGTGCACGTGAAGCACATTGCCGCACTCAAAAATCCCCTCGACAGAAGTCATCATACCTTCATCTACGACCGCTCCGCCTGTGACGGGCGAAACCTTGACGCCTGCCTTTTCGGCAAGTTCTTTTTCAGGAACCAATCCTATGCTCAACAGCAGTGTGTCGCACTTTATTTCCTGCGCCGTCGACATAATCGGATTAAGTTTTTCATCAACCTGCGCAATTACTACGCTGCTCACTCTGCCTTCGCCCTTGATATCAACTACCGTATGCGAGAACAAAAGCGGTATATCGAAGTCTTTGAGACATTGTACGATATTTCTGTTAAGTCCTGACGAATATGGCATAAGTTCAACCACAGCCTTGACTTTTGCGCCCTCAAAAGTCATACGCCTTGCCATAATAAGTCCTATGTCTCCGCTGCCGAGAATGACCACCTCTTTGCCGGGCATATATCCGTCGATATTGATGAGTTTTTGCGCCGTCCCTGCGGAGAATATTCCCGCGCATCTACTGCCTGCGACGTTGATACCGCCTCTTGGGCGCTCTCTGCAACCGCAAGCCACTATGACGGCTTTTGCCTGATATTTGATGAGTCCGTCGGTCTCGTTGACTGCCGTCACGACTTTGCTATTGCTTATCGACAGCACCGTTGTGTCAAGTTTGTATTCAATACCGCGTTTTTGGACTTCGACTATATATCTCGATGCGTACTCCGGTCCAGTCAACTCCTCTTTGAACGTGTGCAATCCAAAACCATTGTGTATGCACTGATTGAGAATACCGCCGAGTTCGCTCTGTCTCTCCAAAATCACTATATCTCGCTCGCCTGCGTCATAAGCGCTCTTTGCCGCCGCAAGCCCCGCAGGTCCGCCGCCTATAATTACAAGATTCTTATTTATCATAACGCACCCCTATCTGTTCCCTTGGCTTTGCCGAAAACTATCTTTCCGCCGTCGCACTTCTGCACTTCATCAAATGCGACGCCGCGCTCTCTTGCAATTATCTCCATCACCTTTTCCATACAAAAGCCGCTCTGGCATTTGCCCATCCCTGCGCGCGTGCGCAGTTTAACTCCGTCTACGTCTTTAGCTCCGACAGGACGGTTGATAGAATCGACTATCTCGCCTTCTGTGACGACTTCGCACTTGCAGACTATTTTGCCATAAAGAGGATTGATTTTAATAAGAGCCTCCCTCTCTTTGTCGGTCATAGTCGCAAAGTGAGGTATACCCTTACGAGTTTCTTTAAAATTCTCTTTCTTGCTCAATGATAGCATATCCGCTACTTCGTCCGCGACGTGTACCCCTATTGCGGGAGCGGACGTCAAGCCTGGAGATTCGATACCAGCGACATTATAAAAACCTTTTTGACTACTCTCGCCTATAATAAAATCTCCGCCTTGGCTATGCGCTCTCAAACCGCTGAACTGCGTAATAACAAATCTTTTGTTGAGAGACGGCACGCTAAGAAGTGATTTTGTATGCACCTCGCCAAGTCCGTCATATGTAGTAAACAGACTTTCTTTGTCGTCCACGTCGTTTGCCGTCGGACCGGTGATTAAATTGCCGTGCGTAGTAGGCGCAACCAAAATGCCCTTGCCCATCTTGCTAGGCATCTGAAAAATTGTTCTGTTTGCCAAATTGCCGCACGACTTATCGTAGAGCATATACTCGCCTTTTCTTGCAACAATCTTAAACTTTTCTTCGCATACCATATTGTTGATGTCGTCAGCGTGAACGCCTGCGCAGTTGATCACTGTGTCTGCGAAATATTCAGAGCCGTCTTTTGCGCTAACTTTCCATTTGTTGCCATCTTTGGATATATCAACTACTTCTTTATTGAATAAAAATTCACAGCCGTTTAGCGCCGCATTTTCCGCATACGCAATGCACATCTCGTAGGGGCTGACAATGCCCGATGTCTTGGCGTACAACGCGCCGACAACTTTATCGCTGATATAAGGCTCAAGCTGTCTCGCTTTGTCCCCATCAATCAACTCAAGCCCCTCGACCCCATTGGCTACGCCCCTGTCATAGAGACCTTTAAGTCCGTCCAACTCGTCTTTGTCAAAGCAAAGCACAAAAGCGCCGTTACGCTTAAATGGAAAGTCAAGATGTTTAGCAAGTTCGTCAAACATAGCGTTGCCAAGCAAATTAAACTTGGCTTTCAAAGTGTTAGGTTTTGCGTCAAATCCGGCGTGAACTATGCCCGAGTTTGCTTTGGTCGTACCGAGACTGACGTCGCCGCGTCTCTCCAACAGCGTGACATTGACTTGATAACGACAAAGTTCTCTGGCAACAGCGCATCCTATTATGCCGCCGCCGATAATGATAATGTCTTTCATACTCCCTCTTTTAATAAATCATACAGTACTTATAATGCAAAAGCACCCCTTAACATATAAAAAATTATATCATATCAAAAAAGTATTTTCAATAGCAATTTTGATTTTTAAACACTTTTGAAAAAGATTGTACGCAAAGTGCAAAAAACAGCCGAATTCCTCGACTGTTTTTTAACAAACTTTGAATATCCAACGCTGATTTACGCCAGCGTTATCTTATCGCTGTCATAACTTGCCAAAGAAAGTTTTGGACCTGCATAGTTGATAAAATATATGGATTCGTTTATGTCTGCGCAAGAAATCTTGGTAATTCTGCCAACCGTAATCTGCACTACAAGACAGCTGTGTTCGGAATTATATTTACCATAATACAGAGACTCGTCTTCCACGACGATTTGCAAAGTGGTAACCGCGCCGTTTTTGACTGCCGAAATAATTTTTGCGCCACTGCTATTTATGCCCTCAAGAGTTCCCAAAGCGTAAGACAAAGTATATCTATAGATTTCTTCGTCTGCCGTCAACACCTTGTCGTAGAGAGTATCGCCGGACTTTAAGTTGAAGAACTCTTCCGTTTGCACACCTTCATAAAAGGTGTTGTCTGCTAAATACCCCAACTTATAATCGGACTTTGTCGATTTCTTTGCTTTTACGCCTGATTTTAAAGAATAACCGTAATAGGTATTGTAATAATCAGTCTTGATTTTCGACGCCTTTTCCACGCCCTTATCTGCGACAATAAAATCATCCCATCCGTCTATATAAGAGTTTCCGTAAGCCACGTTGAGTTTTTGCGTGATCGTAACGTCGCCTTCCTTGTAACGATATTTTACCAAATAATTCTTATCTTGAATATACTTATTGCTTTCCGCCAACGCGTCTGCAAAAGTATCCCACGCCTCGGAATCGTTCAACTTAGAGTTGCAACCTGCAAATGCAAAAACAATCAACAATAACGTAATCAATACCAAAGCTGCAGTCAAAATTTTTTTCTTCATAATTACACCTCTTTTTCCTTGTTAGGTTGCGTTGCGACCTCTTCGGACGTCACTTCAGCGCAATCTGCCTCATTCTCGTTTTTGCTTGCCATCTCTACTTGAAGAGAATCGGTTCCATCAAAATTCTCACCCGAAGAAAGTACTGATTCGTGTTCGTAACCGTTGAGCATATTCTCCTTAGCGGCTCTCTCTTTAAGTTCTTCTATCATTTTCTTATGTTTCTTTTCAGACAAATCCCAGAAGAAGAACGGAACTGCGCACAGTACGCCAAACACTGTGGCAACTATCGCAAGCGTACGGAATAGCGGCTCTCTCACTATAGGGTCATAAAGTATGTCGTAATCATCCAAAAGTCCGTTGACTTCGTAAATTGCCGGAATAATAAAACCCGTGCCCAATGCTATTATCTGCCCTATCATTCCAAGATTACCCGACATACCTTCAAATCTATCCCCAGTTGCGTACTGCTGATAATCCAATGCGTCTGCATTCATCGCAGGCTGGGAAATTATCTGAACTGCCGCGCCCCAGAATACTATGTATGTGGAAATAAACAACAACACAACATTGCTTGGGAAAATTATAAGAAGCGCCGAAGCCGCTGCCATAATAATATTACTGAAAATTGCGACGTTACGCTTTCCAAAGAATTTAATAAGGAAAGGCGCCATAAACATTCCTATACCCGAAGCGGTCCCCATCACAAGCGACAACACCGATTGCAAATTTGCGTTTTGCAAAATATAGATATATATCCACATAAGCACGCCTGTTACGGCGCCTCTGCCAAACTGGAACCAAGTCGTAATATTCAATATCCAAAGATATTTATTGCGAACTATCTTTTCCATAGCGTCCCAGAATTTGACTTTTTTCTCGTAATTTTTAGGTACTATTCCCTCTTTTTTGTGCCAAAATATGCAATCAAAGTCATAAGCACGCCTATAACAGTGAATATCGGGAAAACCGTACGGTAGAAATTTTGGTCAAGCTGTTCAAGTTTAAACAACTTAGCGATTTGCGGGAAAAGCGCTCCGGTAATAGTAGGCGCAAGCGAATATACAAGCGAAGATATGGAAATAATATTTGCTCTTTCCTGCGAATTTGGACTAATAAGTTGCGCAAGCATAGTATACTGTCCAAGATAAAACTGATATACAAAATTCATTATGACGAAGATTAAGCCTACGACTATCGCCAACGTAATTTCATTCCATCCGGGATCCATATACGCCAATGCGGTAAGCAACACAGCGCTGGGTATCGACAACCACAACAGCCAAGGTCTCGCCTTACCCTTGTTGCCCGGCGTATTATCAATAAGCCAAGACTTGAGCGGTTGCATAACTATAGTTACGCCCGCGTTGATAAAACCTAATATTGCCAAAGTCGTAGGTTTCATTCCGTAGATAGAGCCCAGTAACAAGCAAGTTGACGCCAACACTACGTTGTTGCATATGACTGCCATAAACTGAACGCCCATACCGCCTACGGAATAAGCCACAACTTCTTTGGAGGGAACGTAACTGCCCTCGGCAGGTCTGTTCCAATGAGTGAAAAAACCTTTGATTGCGCCCAAAACCGATTTAACAGCGCCGGAAATCTTTGCGCATATTTTCTTAAACTTAATCTCCCTCTTAATTTTCTGCCTTATAATAAAGATTGTAACACAAGAAATAACAGATGTAAAGACCACATTTAAATTATTTGCAAATACTAGCCTCTCTCACGTAAATGCTTTGCGGGATTTATCTTCCGCACCGGTATTGCGCATAGCATAGACACTGCGCAAATGAGTAATGATATGAATAGCACTATGCAAACGGTATAGCCCCAAGGTATTATAAAGGCAAAGTGTCCGGCGCCTATATACTTGCCGAAAAGCGAAAGTATCGGCGACGTCGTAAGCGCTCCTATCAAAGAGCCGATAATACTACCGATAATTCCAAGCGTGAGCATTGACATTGCTATCTGCAACATTATATCCCAACTTGTATATCCCAGCGCTTTATACACGGCGTAATTGCGTCTTTCGCGCAATAGTTTGAGTTTGATAAGCATTACGAGTAAAAGCGCAATAACTATTGCCGTAATAGAGAAGAATACGCTCATCACCGCATCCGCAGCAGTCTCTACCGTATCGAGAAAAGCGCTGCCAATATAATATTCTCCCGTCTGAAAGCCGCTGAACATAACTTTTCCGCCGTCTACTTGCAGTAATATCTCGCTTAGTTCGTCGGCACTGGGCGCTTTGCCCTTTTCAAAGTATATAAGATGCTGAAAGTATCTGGAATCTTCATAAGTAGAAATATCATACAATCCGTCCAATATTTCAAGAAATCCTATGACTTTGCACACATCTACCAAATTTTGAAAATATCCGACAATCACGCAACTCTTGTCGCTTTCAAGAGCCTCTCTCTCCATATGCAACGTCACGCTGTCGCCAAGTTTGTATCCCTTCTCAGTAGCGTAAGCATAGTCTATCAGTATCTCGTTGGCATACTTGGGATACCTTCCCTTGTAAACCATATCGGTGCGCATATAATCGAAGTTTTCGTACAACTTTCCTCGACCGTATTCTCCGTCTATCTCCAAGCCTATACCCGTATGACGCACGTCCGCCTCAAAGCCGTCTATGTTATGAATGGCATCAAAATACGGAGTTGTGTCGTCATTGGAAAAATTGATGTAAAAATCTGCATTCTCCATTGCCGACATATTTATGATCGCCGTCTGATCGACTTTGAGATTATAAAATACAACGCTGACGAATGAACACAACAGCGACATAATAAGAACTATTGAGATGACCATTATACTTCTGTGAGTTTCGCCTACTACGCTCTTGATACCCAAGTGCGCGTTGATATGAATCTTCGACTTGTCAAGAGAAGCGCGATTGCGTCTAAAAGAGTGCGTCTGCACATTGTTGCGCATAGCCGACAGCGGTGTAACGCTCTTGACTTTTGCCGTAGACAAATATACAACGGACGACACGACCGCCAACACGAACGCTACCGCCAAGAATATCCCGCCGACGTTTACGCTTATCGCTTTGGAGCAGTCAAGCCTAGCCATACTCGTGACTACGTTTACAAACGCAGGCATAAGACATATGCCTAACGCCATTCCTATGATCATACATACCCCGCATATGACGCCGTATATCGCAAGATAACTGAGTCGCAATTGCCCGGTCGTATAGCCAAGCGCCTTCAATACGCCGAGATTACGTACTTCATCAAATACGCTTGATCTCACCAAAAATCCAATCACTATCGCCACTATTATAGCGACTATTACCGAAAATGCTACGAGCGCAGTGCCAAGCAGCAAAATAAAAGACTTGGTACCTTGTGTAAATATATCGCGGGTGCTATAGTCATAGTATATATAAGGCAACGTCGGATCTTGCGTAAGTCTATCAATATTTAACTGAACTATTACACTTTCCAAGTCTTTGCACAGTTGCTGTTGAAGCCTTGCATTTTCTACCTCGTCTTTGTTGTCTATACGGATATTGATATTGTATTCTCTCGTTATCCTACTGTCGCCGTCAGCCTGCTTTGCTATCTCTTGAAACAATTCTCCGCTAACATAAATATAAGCAGTGTTGTATATTCTGGTCATATCGTCGTATATTCCCGCGATATATCCTTTGTAAGTTTTACCGTTTATCGCCAATCGCACGTTATCGCCTACGCTAAACATCGTCGTCGCAATAAAGTTGCCGGTAACGTAAAATTTATAGCCCTCTTTTTCCACGGTATCTCGAAGTTGCGGTTTAAAAGCGTTGTTCTCGTCGTCTATATTGAGCGCTACCCAACTAGATAAAAACGTATTACCCTTTTCGGTAGTAGTATAAATCTCCAATCGTTTGTCTACGCTTTCGCCCTCTTCTTTCTCTAAATAATATATTTCCTGCAAGTCGTAATTCTCGACGTAATCTGCGCTTTTAAGAAACTCTTCAAGCCTTGCCTGCGACTCTCCGTAAGGCGATTCGTATACGCTTATAAAACAGTCGGGAGAATTGGATATATCCCTCGCCTTTTGATAAAGCGTATCAATACCAAAACATATCGACAGCCCTATTATCATCATAAGTACCGACAGAATGATAAACAATCCTGTGATAATAAAACCCGTCTTGCCTTTGTGAAAATGAGATTTGATAATGCTTCGCATACTACCACCCCATTTCGTCTAAAAAGGTCTTGAGCGTGTCAAGTCTTTGTTTTTCCTGCAAGACGTCGTAATTGCCGAGATTTATCTCGTTGAGAATCACCCCATCCTTGAGATAAAGTATTCTGTTGCCCCTTATAGCGCTGCGCATATCGTGAGTGACCATTAAGATACTCTTGCCGTCGGCGTGCAACTTGTTCATTATGTCAAGCACTGCGACGGAGTTAGCCGAGTTCAACGCGCCCGTCGGTTCGTCGGCAAAAACTACTTTGGGAGAGTTAATAATTGCTCTGACAAGCCCCACTCTTTGCAACTCGCCGCCCGACATCTGCGATGGAAATTTGTTGAACATATCTTTGCCGATACCTACTTGAATTAGTCTTTCGCAAGCCTCTTGATAAACTTGCTTTCTGTTGCGCCCCGACAAATACCCTGCGGCAAGTATGTTGTCCATAATAGACATATTGTCGTTGAGAAAAACTTCTTGAAAAATAAATCCGCAATTAGCGCGTCTGAATTTGGCAAGTTTGTCGTTGGAAAAATCCGAAATATTCTGACCGCCGAAAATTATCTTGCCAAGCGTAGGTCTGTCCATACCCGACAATGCGTACAGTAGCGTAGACTTGCCCGACCCGCTGTTGCCCATAATCACGGTAAAATCCCCCTCTACAATATCAATGTCGAGATTGTTGAGAACGTGCTGCTGAACGCCGCCTATAGAAAAAGTCTTGCAAAGACCTTGCGTATGAATAACGAAACTGTCATTTACTTTTTGCATAATCACTCCTTTGACTTTCGTCATTCTCATTATAATACTAATTCAATCGAGAAAATTTTTCGTCGTTATTTCTTTTCTTAACTGTTTCTTTCTCAATTGATTTTAGGCAGCGTTATCTCCACTACAAAACCGTCCTTGTTGCGGCATATCATCTCTCCGCCCATACGCTCGACCAACTTGCGGCAAATATGCAAGCCCAATCCCTGCCCCAACTTCTCCGCAGTCTTTTCGCCTCTGTAGAATCTATCCATAACGTAACTTAACTGCTCGGGCGGAACTCCTGCGCCGCTGTCGCGTATCACAGCGACAAGTTTGTCATCTCGCTCCACTATTTCGACGACTATATCGGTATCGGCATATTTGTAAGAGTTGGCAATTATATTGTCAATAATCTGCGTCATACGTATTTTGTCATAAAGCGCAAAGCAATCCGGAGGCGTGTTAATCCTCACTCTGCCGTTGTAATCGCAAGAGACTATCATTTGAGCCAACTCCTTGCTTGAGTGGCGCGTAAGAAAGATATTCAACTGTCCTTCCTCTTCAAGGGTAGCGTGATAAAAGTCATTGATCAAATTGTCAATTGCGCTTGCCTTGTCTAGTATCATCGCATAGTCCTCTTTGCCGTCCGCGACGTAACCGCATTCTGCGATAGCCTTTATGCTTGCAAGAGGAGTCTTCAACTCGTGACCTATCTCTTGCATAAGCCTGCGTTTGTCGACGACGGACTTCTGCTCTGCAATACGACTCTCCTTGAGATTGTTGCGCATAATGTCAAACGCTTCTCCAAATGCTCCGAAAGAATTATACTTATCAAGTGTAAGCGGAAAATCAAGATTACCTCTCGCCACTTCTCCCGAAAAGGCTTTGAGTTTTTCAAACGGCTTGACCGTACGCTTATACAAAAGATATGCGCACACCGCCAAGCCAATTGCCATAACCGTAAAACTTATCCCGACGTATATCAACAAACAGTTGCGCATATTCTCAAAACGCTCTTGAGGTCTTATATAAAATACCACTTTGCAGTCTTTGTAATCAACCGCTATATCGCCATTGCCCAACGCCTTGCTTATTCTGGCGTCATATGACATATCCGCTGTCTCCACCGTGGAAAACAGCACCTTACCGTCCCTGTCAAAGAGAGTATAATCATAGACCTTTTCCTCAGGTTGCCGAGAACTGTCCAACCCTTGCAAAACTTCGTTGATATATACACTGTCGATTCTTTGGTATTCAAAGCCAGCGCCTACGCATAGACATACAGTCGCAAGGACTGCAAAAATAGCAACTATGCAAACAATAAATCTCTTCATATTCCCTCTTTTTATTTTATCTAGCATTAAATTTATTAAGAGTGTTATGTAAACTTATAACCCAAGCCCCACAACGTGACTATATACTCGTTGGGATAGCGCTCCAACCGCTCTCTTATGCGACGAATATGCACGTTGAGAGTATTGTCTGTATAATAACCTTCTCCCCATACATTGCGAATAATGTCGTCTTTGTCAAGCGCCTTACCCCTGTTTGAAAATAGATAATAAAATAACCTAAACTCCATATTCTTGAGTTTGATTTCCTCGCCGTCTCGAATGACGATCATAGCATTTTTATCTACGATTAAATTTCTGTAATGCTCGGCCGTATTCTTCTTTTTCTCCAACAACTTCTGAACCTTGCATAGCAAAACTTTGAGCGAAAAAGGCTTGACAATATAATCGTCCGCTCCCAAATAATATCCTCTAAGCATATCGCGCTCTTCTTCTCTTGCGGATATCAGCAAGATTTTTGCCTCAGAGCAGCGCTCCTTTATTTTTCCTATCAAATCATATCCGCTGACAGCGCCAAGATTGATGTCAAGCAATACTATTTCGACATCGCAAGGAATATTCTCCACTGCTTTGGCGTCGTACTCAGCATTGGCGGATAAGCCGAACATTGCAAAATATTTTGCAATAGCGTCTGCAAGTTCTCTTTCATCGTCAATTATCCAAATATCCTGCATAAATACCCCTACATAGTTTTTCAGCATATTAAGTTTAACATATATTACAGTTTTTGAAAATATCAAACTCAAAATAAATCATTAGTATTTCTTTCCTGTTTATTTC